>JAJYBO010000095.1 GCA_021778975.1 Deltaproteobacteria bacterium | reverse complement strand
ACCAACTTTCTGAAAGACTGGTTGGGCAAGCATATTTTGGGAACGGACAAAATGTACGGGCCGTTTTTTAATGGGAAAGGGGTGCGGTAATAAGAAGTTTGTAACCGTTCAGGGGCAAAGGCGTAAACGGTGACGTTTCAGATGGTTTTGTTTGGTGAGAAACTGCTGTTTCGGCTTTCGGAAAATAAACCAGACGCGCCTTATGCCTCTTACCCGAACAGGTCGGCGTGGGCGTCAGACCGGGACAATCGTTGCCAATGTTGATGCCCTCGTAAAAAGTCGAATTTCGGACGGCTTTGTAAAAAGTTCGCAGGCAAGGCGCGCAAATCCGCAAGGAGTGAGGCGTACTTATGGTACGCCGCAACGACGAAGGATGCAGCGCAACGCAGCATCCGGACTTTTTACGAAGCCGTCAATGTTTATAATAACGTCCGTTCAGAGCAGCGCTTCCTGAACCATGCGTCCAAGTTGTTCCAGGGTATAGGGTTTTTTGAGAAAACCACGAGCGCCGGACTGCTGCACTTTCCGGACATCTTCACTTTCTGAATACCCGCTTGCAATGACCACCTTCTGTCCCGGATGAATCTGAATTACCTGTTCATAGGTCTGCCGTCCATTGATGCCCGGATCCATAATCATATCCAGAAGCACCATATCCACCGGATGTTCCTGGAGGTATGTCACTGCATTTTCTCCGGAATTTACACAAGAGGCATTGTATCCCAGGGCCGTCAGCATCTGGCGGGCAATATCGAGCTGGATGGGTTCGTCATCCACCACCAGTATGGTTTCCCCGTTGCCGCGGATATTGGTCAACTCGTTTCGGGCGGATTCACGGACCGCATCCGACGACGCCGGAAAATAAAGATAAAAAGACGTCCCATGATCGCTATCGGCCATGTCTCCGGAGCGGCTTGTGACATGCACCGCGCCACCGTGATCCTGAACACAGTTCCAGACAACCGCCAGTCCCAACCCTGTTCCGCTGATACCCATTACCTTACGGGTATAGAATGGCTCGAAAATATGCTCCATGTCTTTGGCGGATATTCCTCTGCCATCATCCGTAATTTCAAGAACCACATAATCGCCTGGTGGCAGGCCGACATCACGAGCGGCCGCACCTTCCAGCCTCTGATTGCGGGTGATGATGACGACGCCGCCAGTGTCGTCAATGGCTTCCATGGCGTTTGATACCAGGTTCATGATACATTTCCGGATATGAATCTGGGAACAATTGATCGCCGCCAGAGACGGATCCAGTTGGGTGGCGCAGGTGACATGGGGATGTTGGGACAACAGCTTTCGGTGTTCGGGAGAATCCAGATATTCCACGACAAGAACGTTGAGATGCGATATCTTCTTGACGCTGGCGACGCCTCTGGCGATAGTCAGCAGATCCGCGACAACCGCGACCGCCCGCTGTCCGGATTCCTGCATGGCCTTGATGGGCGTTCGCAATGCGCTGTCCGGTGGAAGCTGCATCAGCAGCAGTTCGGGATACCCCACGATGCCGGAGAGAATATTGTTGAGATCATGGGCCACGCCCCCGGCCAGAAGCCCCAGCGATTCCATTTTCTGCGCGCGGAACAGCCTGTCTTCCATATTCTGTTTTTCGGTTTCGACCAGCTTCTGCTCTGTTATATCATTGAAGATAGAGGCAATTTCTCCGGAAGGAAGTCTGAATACGGTGTTTTCAAACCATCGAGACAATTTGTCATCGGAATAAAACGATGATGGAATCCGGACCGGCAAACCCGTTTGCCACACCGAGCGAAATACATTCAACAGGCCCATCTCTGCAATGCCAGGATATACTTCGAGCGCTGTTTTTCCGATAACGTCCTGACGTCTTTTTTTGTCAATGCGTTCGCCGGACCTGTTGATGTCTCTCAAGATGAAATCCGCACCATCGTTGCAGGCTGTATAAATTGCAATGCCGCTGGGGGAATTTTCAAAAAACTGCCGAAAGCGTCTTTCGCTGTCCGCCAGCGCCGCGGTACGGTCTTCCACCCGTTTTTCCAGCGTGTCGAGGGCTTCTCTCAGATGGGCGGACATCGTATTGAAGATGCCGCCGAGCCTGCTCAGTTCATCCGCGCCGGATGTATCGGCAATGCCCGTAAGATCGCCGTTTTTCATGGCTTCGGCGGTCCGCGTCAGGCGGAGTACCCGACGGGTGATGGCGGCATTCAGATTTTCGGCGATCCCAAAGGCGGCCAGAAGCCCCACCAGCGTGGTCAGGGTGATGATAATGATCCCTGTCTGGCGCGTATGTTCGATATTCATGCGTGACAGGGCAACCTGTTCCTTTGCCGCATGGATCAGGGCTTTCGAGGCATTGTTGACCGCGTCGGACTGTAGGGTGAAATCATTGAGGTTGGATCGGATGGCCGTGTTTACCTGAATCATTTTTCCGGAAATCGCCAGACATTGATTCAGTGACTGGTTGATGTCTTCTCGTGTATCCTGTGAAAGTTCGCGCATGGCGGCGGCCGTATCGCGGATCCGAAATGCCACGTTGAAGGCGGACTGCATCTGATACCGTTTACGGGTGATGAGGTATTCCTGGACGTCGTCCTTCATTTCGGTAAAAAGAGGTGTCAGAAGACGATTATTCGCAATAACGTCGCGAAGACGATCCAGGCAGATATCCAGTTGATCGTCCAGCCCCTTTTGGGGTGTCGCCAGTTCTGTAACCAGTTCCACAGATTGAATAGAGGTGTCGGCAAAGCGTTTGGCGAACGATAAATACAGGTTCAAATCCACATGCGTCTTGCGAATGGCGTCACCGACGCCTGGATGCTGAATCAGCAGTTTCAATTCGTTACTGGCGACAATCACCTGAGCGATCTGTCTGGCCGATGGCTGGGCAAAGCGTTCATGGGCGGCGGCAAGGCCGATTCGAGGGTATTGGACCAGAAAGTCGCCATGAAGCCGCCGCGCCCTTTCCATGCCGCGGTCCATTTCCAGCACCAGCTTCTGAATTTCAGTGCTGGTATAAATGGCGTCTTCGGCGGTTTTGACGGAATCCATCGCCAGATAGCCCGCCGCGGCCACAGTGATGATCAAAAACAGCATCAGGCCGATGCCCAGGGTGAAGCGAGTCGTGATATTCATCCGGTTCAGGAATTGAAACGATTTGAAATGGCTGTCCGTATCGCTGCTATTCTGCATAATGTCTCTTTATAACCGTCTAACGCATATCAGCGGCGGGATAATTCATTATTCAGGTGATAGGTAAACTGGATGTTGGACAGCAGCCCGTTCACTCCCTGTTTGGGATGATCCAGACGCAGAATGTTGAAAGCCGGTTCCCCACAGTCGCCGAATTCATTACAGGTCAGAGTACCGCTAACGCCTTTGAAATCCTTGACCGCGTAAAGGGCGTCCCGCAGCGCCTGATGACCGATGTGCAGGGACCCGTCCGGCGATCGGACCGCGACTTTTTCGATGGCGTTCAACAGCAGATTTGTGGCGTCATAGGCGCTCAGATAGTAATCTGCGGAAGGGGTGGCGTTGTATTTGAGGCGATAGGCTTTGTTGAGATCGTCCACCGCATTTCCTTTGGGGAAGTATGGCCCCACAAAATACATTCCTTTGCCACTGTCGCCGACCGCCTCAATGAAGGAGCTTTCGATCAGTGAGCCGTCGCTCATCAGGGTGATATGCTCGAAACCGGCCATTTTCCTGGCCTGAAGCACCACATAATTGCCTTCGGGTTGAAACAGTGGGAAGAAGAGGAGTTGAGCGCCGGAGTTCAACACCGCGGTCAGCACCGGCGCCATTTCTTTTTCCCCTTTGGTGATGCCTGTGGAGAGAACGATTTCGCCGCCTAAACTCTGAAATTTTTGTTTGAATCCGTCTGTCAGCCCTTTGGTATAGATATCGCCGTCATTGATGGTGGCGGCTTTGCGGACGCCGAGTTTTTCGAATGCAAACAACGCCGCTGTTTTTCCGGCATTTTCTTCATTGGGTGCGGTGCGAAAATACCCGGCCTGCCAGTTGGGCGCTCGTTTGCCTCCGATAGCGGTCAAAAACGGCGCGCTGTTGTTGCCGGAAATCATCGTCAATCCCGCGTTGGACATGGCTTGAGACGCCGTGGCGGCGGCGCCGGAGCAGGTGGTGCCCACAATCGCCACGGTCTGGGGATCTGCAATAAGTTTTAAAGCGCTGTTGGCGCCGCCTTCCGCGGTGCAGCCCGTATCTTCTATTTGAACCGAAATGGGGTGTCCCAGCAGCATTCCCTGCCGTTTGTCAATCGCCAGCTCCGTTCCCCGAACCTGTTCCGTTCCCAGCGGCGCCACATGACCGGACAGCGCCTGGATGACGCCGATTTTGATGGCTTCGTGAGGTTCAAGCGTAACACAGCCCAATGTGTCGGTGCATTTGAAAGGTGGGGGGGCATGATCGCACGATGCCACCGATAACACCAGCCCCGCCCACACCAGCATCACGACAACAGTGACAGCCCACCTGAACCTTTGCATAACGCCTCCCACAAATGATTTGATATCGAATTTAAATCGGAATGGCATGTAACATCATGAAATATAGCGATTTTTTATAAGACCTTTCACAAGGGGTGAAAGGTCAGATCGTTTGGATCTTTCAGATTCAACTTGATGCCCCTGTGACATGCGCCCATGATCGGCATGTCGAACCCCTCTATGACGCCTTGCACCATGACGCTGGTTTTGGGATTCAGCGTTTCCTGCCGGTGAATTTTCTGAAATATATCGCGGCTGAGGGCGGAATCCACCCACACCTCTATAGATTGGGTATGGCCGGCATTGGTAATCAGAAACTTCTGATAGGGCAGGCGGGGATAATGTTCTTTGTCAAAGACATTTCCATAGTCAATATATCCTGTAACGCGAATCCGCTCCCCTTCGCAGCGAAGTTTTTTGCCGCATTCCGTGGAGCGTCCGCAATGATCGTAAAGGGCGTCAAGGGTCAGGGCATCTGACGACGGGTGGCTGACGACAGGTTCTACAGGCAACATACAGCCTCCTGACAGCGTTGTCGCAATGGCGATCCAGATTCCCAATACGATGCAGCGCCATCCGTAAAGGAATATATGGCTGCGCCGGATGCGTTTGTGGTCATGACCGTGCTGTGATATGCAATATTTTTGGAACAAGGCGCCTCCTCTCACAGCCTGCTGGTGGGATATTCTCTTTGACTTGAATTCACATTCTACGATCAATACCGTAATTATTCTCATCTATCAACAGATTATTTTCTGATTATCGTAATATTCCCTTGTTGTGAATCATTTCTTGACAACGTTTCCATTCACACGATAACGTGAAAAAGATAATATTTTGACGTTTGATTCAATGCCATTACAGGTGAGACATGAATACATACCGCATTCATCCTGTCGTCATGGGAACCAAGGTGTTTGATAAGAGCATGATGACCTATCAGTATGGTCAGGGGCAGAGCTATACCATTCCGATCTATAGCTGGTACATCGAAGGTGATGGCCCTAAAATTCTGGTGGACACCGGAGAAATGAATCCCATCCAGTCGCCGGAGCGGGAGGCCGCGATTGGCGGAAAAATCTGGCGATTCGAGGAGGGACTGGCGCGCTGGAAACTGACCCCGGATGATATTGATATCGTCATTCACACCCATCTGCACAACGATCATTGCGAAAATGACTACAAATGCAGCAATGCCCGGTTTTATGTGCATCGGAACGAACTGGAAGCCATTCACCATCCGCATCCGCTCGATTATCGCTATCTGGAAGACTATATTCTGGATGTCGAAGAAAACGGGCAGATTCAGATAGTTACGGAAGATCAGGAAATTCTTCCCGGTATTTCCGTTATCAATACGCCGGCGC
Source organism: Deltaproteobacteria bacterium (assembly GCA_021778975.1). GTDB lineage: Bacteria > Desulfobacterota > Desulfobacteria > Desulfobacterales > Desulfatirhabdiaceae > RAAP-1. The sequence continues at coordinate 3,854 of JAJYBO010000095.1, read as the reverse complement.
ATACCCTGGGCGGCCTGTCGGTGGCCATTCAGACGCAGGCGGGCAGGGCGGTGATCACCGGGTTTTGTGTGATTATGGAAAATTTCGAGCCGCCAGCCGCCATCAAAGCGATGGAGATGGATGTCATTCCCCCCGGAACCCATGTCAATGTTCAGCAGGCGTACGATCAGATGCTCCGTATCCGGGAATTCGCCGATATTCTGCTGCCGCTTCACGAACCCCGATTCGCGGGATGTGATACCATTCCCCTTGCAGTATAGAATACATCGTAAAGAATGACACGCAGGGGGCGCCTCTGCGAGCAAACGGCTTTTTGAACTTGACTAAATACAGTATATAAAATATAAAAATTCTGATTAATAAATTCGATTCAGGAATGGGTATGGGAATTCAGGAAAGAAAAGAGAGAGAAAAGGAGCGCCGGCGGCAGCAGATTATTGTCGCGGCCAAGCGGGTTTTTTCGGAAAAAGGCTTCAGTAAATCCACGATGGAAGATATTGCCACCGAGGCCGAGCTAAGTCCGGGAACCCTGTATCTGTATTTTAAAAACAAGGAAGAACTGTACGCATCGCTGTCACTCAGGATTCTGCAATATCTTCATATTCGTGTGGATCATGTCAATAAAGAAGCCGATCTGACGCCTGTTCAAAAGCTCGACAGGCTGGTCGAGGCCATGTATGATGTATATGATTTCGATCCGCTCATTATCATCACCATGTTTCACCTTCAATCCAGCGAAACGCTCAAGAATCTTTCTCCGCAGCTCATGAGCCAGATCGAGGACCTGTCCCGAAAATCCCTGGGGGCGATCACCAAAATTTTCCAGGAAGGCATCGAAAAAGGCGCTTTTGTCGAAAAACATCCGGTGGCGCTTTCAGATGTATTTTGGTCGCTGTTTTCCGGGGTCATTCTGTGGGAGGCCAGTAAAAAGATCGTCAATGAAGATAAAGATTATCTGAAAAACACACTGGCTATTGCCTTTGAAATTTTTTCGCGAGGTGTCCGCAAGAGCATCTCCTGAAATTCACTTTTCGTTTTGCCTTCTGCTGCACGCCTTCAGGATGTCCGCGGAACGAAGGTTCTCGATGTTGATCGTCAGCTCGTACTCACTGGCGCCGGGAATGGCGGCAATCTTGAATCCCAGCTTTTTACCCAGAGCCAGCATCTGCGTGTTTTCGCTCAGGACAACTCCCATCACCGTGTGAATTCCCCGCTCTTTGGCGATCATCAGGCATTGCCCCAGAAGCTCCGCGCCAATGCCTTTCCCCTGACACGTATCGCTGACCAAAACCGCAAATTCTCCATGATCGGGGGTTGTGTCCAGTATAATCCTGGCTACGCCCAGCATGGTTTCATGCCCATCGTTCTCTTGAATTGCCACCAGTGCGATTTCTCTGTCATAGTCAATCTGGGTGAACCGCACCAGCATACTGTGCTGAAAACTTCTCATGGGCGTGAAAAACCGCATATAGACGCTTCGGGGAGACAGGGCTTCATAGAGCGTCAACAGCAGCGGCGCATCCTCTGGCCGGACAGGACGAATGAGCAGGTTGCCGCATCCTTCCCGATATACCGTGTTTTCAAGCTGATTGGGGTAAGGGCTGATGACCAGATGCAGCGGCGATGGCGTCGGCGATGGTTTCAGCAGAACACGGGCATCCACGGCGCTGGCCCAGGTATCGCCCATCAGCAGGGGGTTGATATCCAGCGATTCGATATGTTCGATATCCACCACCAGCTCCGAGAGGCGCATGAGAATTTCTTCCAGCAGTTCCAGTGAAACGGCCGGAAGATTCCGGAACCCTTGGAGTACCTTGCTGATACGTGTTTCGGCGATACAGATTTTTGCCAGATGGCGATTGATTGGCGGCAGCGCGAAAGCATGATCCCGAAGTGTTTCGGTGAGCGCGCCGCCGGCGCCGAAGACCAGTATGGGGCCAAAATCCGGATCTGTGTGGGCGCCGATCAGCAGTTCGTGATGGGGACGCGTCAGCATGGGCTGCAATGTGACGCCGGAAATGCGGATGTCCGGACACAGCGAAGCGATATGAAGGGTCATATCCTGAAAATGACGCCGGACTTCCAGATCATTGCGAATATCGAGGCGCACGCCGCTGAAATCGGACTTATGAGAAATATCCTCAGACGCGATTTTCATGACGACCGGATACCCTATTTTTTCGGCCTGGATGACGGCATCCTCCGCGGATGTCGCCAGAACCGTGGGATTGACCGGAATTCCGTAGTCCGCGAGAAGTGATTTGGACGCGATTTCGGTCAGGGTGTAGTGCGCGCGCTGAATCTGCGATTGTACCTGTTGCCGCGCATTTTCCCTGTTGAAATCAAGTCTGCGGTGAAATTTGGGGGGAATCTCCTGAAGCACTTCGATATTTCGGGCATAGCGGTATAAATTCATGAACGCCCGCACCGCGCGTTCCGGCGTATCGAATGTCGGGATGCCCGCGTGATGGAAGATGCGCCGCGCCGCATCCACGCTGTCGCCGCCGGACCATGAGGTTATCACCGATTTGTGCTTGTCGCGGAGACTGGCGCAAAGCGCTTCTGCAACCGGCGTCGCCGCGTCGGCGTTCAGCGGCGAAAACAGAATCAGAATACCACCGACTTCCGGCGCATTCATGCAGATATCAACGGCCTTCACATACCGTTCCGGTGTGGCGTCCCCCATCATGTCCACCGGATTGGAGCGGCTCCAAAACGCCGGCAATATTTCATCGAGTTGCCGGAGCGTCTCTTCGCTGAGTACCGCTGGCTGCTGACCATAATCCTGAAGCATGTCCACCGCCATGACGCCAGGGCCGCCGGCGTTGGTGACGATGGCCAGCCCGCTTCCGGCCGGCTGCGGCTGTTTGGCCAAAAGGCCGGAACAGTCGAAAAGTTCCTCGAATGTCCGAACGCGGACAATCCCGGCTCTTTTGAAGGCCGCATCGTAAATGGCGTCAACACCGGTAACCGCTCCGGTATGAGAGGCCGCTGCAATCGCGCCGGCGCTGGTGCGTCCGGCTTTCAGCGCCACAATGGGTTTTACGCGTGACACCGCCCGCGCCGCGCTCATGAAGCTCCGGAAGTGGGTCAGGCATTCGATGTACATCACAATGCTGCTCACGAACGGGTCGCTGCCCAGATAGTCAATGATGTCTCCGAAATTTACATCCAGCATGGATCCGAGGCTGACCACATGGCTGAAACCGATACGCCCGCTGCTGGCCAGATCCAAAATCGAGGCGCAGATGGCGCCACTCTGAGAAATGAAGGCGGTTTTACCCACCATGGGCATTTGCCGCGATACACTGGCGTTCATCAAATTGCGGGTGTTGATCAGACCCATGCAGTTTGGACCGATGATCCGAAGTTCCGATCCGGCCGCGGCTTTCTGAATGGCGGCCTCGATATCTTTGCCTTTTGCCCCGGTTTCCTTGCCGCCGGCGGATACGATGATAAGACCGGCCATGCCGGATGCGGCGCATTCCTCGACAATTTGGGGGAGCGTGTCAATCCGGGTGACGGCAATGCCCAAATCCGTATTCGGCGGTATTGTATTGACCCTCGCAAAGGATTTGTATCCCATGATTTCATGGTGACGGGGGTTGACCGGGTAAATATCGCCGCCGAACCCGCCGTCTATCAGATTGCGCATGACAACCGCGCCGAAACTGCCGGGTTTCTGACTGCCGCCAATGACAGCAACGGATTTGGGGTTAAACAATCGGTGCAGGTTTTTGATGCCCATAAGATGTTATCCTTGTTCAGGGGAAGCATACCGGTGTGCGATAGAAACGACTCACGTATAAATTTCTCGCGTGTTGTTACGGTGATCCACCATGTACATCAACGTC
>JAJYBO010000094.1 GCA_021778975.1 Deltaproteobacteria bacterium | reverse complement strand
CCTTAGCCTGATAAATCAGCTTTTCTTTTTCCTGAACCGCCTGGTTGACCTCGTTGAAGGATGCCTGAACCGGTTCCGGGACATTGGTCTTTTTCATCTCGATAGTGACGATACTCAGCCCCGAATCTGCATTGTCCAGCTCTTTCTGGAGGATATTTTTGGCTTCTACGGCAATTTCCTCCCGCTTGCTGATAACTTCGTTGACGCTGCGGTCTCCGACAACCAGACGCATGGCGGCCTCGGACATATCGGTGAGCAATCGCCGAACATCCTTGACCTTGAACAGATAATCGTAGGGATCTCTGATGCGATACTGGACAATCCAGGGGGCGAGAACCACATTCAGATCTCCGGTAAGCATCATGGCCACATTGGCGTCATCGTTGCCGGAAGACGAGAACCGTTTGCCGTCTGTCTCTCGGGTGGTGCTGAACCCGAATTCTTCTTTGTAAACACGGCGTACCTTGACTTTGGTAACCTTCTCGATGCCGACAGGCAGCTTGAAATTCAGGCCCGGTTGGGTGGTGCGCACATATTTGCCAAAACGCTGCACCACCCCTACTTCATCCACCCCCACTGTATATATAGTGGACGTCCCCAGTAGCGCCAGAAGAAGTATGACTACCAGAACGGGACCTCCTGGAAGTTTGACGCTTTTCAGCTTGTTGGTCAGTTCTTCCAGTTGCGGCATACCGGGGCCGCTTCTGCCTTGCTGCTGCTCTTTCAATTTTTCCCAATCCCAGCTCATAGCAATTTCCCAAACATAAATTTGACGACATCGTTAAAATAAAACCAGAGCGGCGGTTCTACGCAGTTCCGCCTGCATTGCAATTGCAAGCATTTTACGGTGTTTTTTTCATATGATCCAGTTGCATCCATCCGTTGGCGACAGCATTTTGCTGGTCGGGATTGACTGCCGTCATCCGGGATTTTTCCATAAACCGATACGCCGAGTTGAAATCTCCCTTCCGACCACAGGCAAGCCCCAACCCCGTATAGGCCGGGGAATATTTGGGGTCAAGCTCAATGGCCCGGTTGAATTCGTGTACAGCGGTTTCTATTTTTCCCATATCCAGAAACTGCATGCCGTTGTGAACATGACGGGAAGGTGTATCCAGCGCCGTGTTCTGGTACGGGGGGATGGAGCTGCACGCCGATGTCAACATCAAGCAGAAAATAACGCCAATGAACCGCCTGGACGTCATGGAAAACTCTCCGGACGCCGCTGTCATGAATGTCGAATGATCACGCATGATAAAACTGCAACCAGGTGAAGTGTCAATACAAACGAAATGCCCTGTCACCTCTCACCCGGATGCCGGTATCCTCCACAATGGATGTGATATATGAAGCACCTTATCCGTTTGTTATAGTGGAAGGATATAGGGATGTCAACAGCCTAAACACGGCTGCCACTCCATCTGAGTTTGGATTTGACGATATCGAAATACCGCTGTTCCGGAATTCGGATCATCTGTACGGGATATGGACTCTTCTGAATTATCAGCGTATCCGTATCATGCAGTTCCATGCAGGACTGGCCATCGAATGTCACCAAAATATCGGAAGTCTTTTTCTCGAGGACAAGGCGTATCTCGACGGAATCTGGTATAATCAGAGGCCGAATGGTCAGGGTGAACGGACAGATAGGCGTCAGGATAATACCGGGAACCGCGGGATGCACAATGGGGCCGCCAGCCGCCAGACAATAGGCGGTCGAGCCGGTGGGGGTCGCGACAATGAGTCCGTCCGCCCTGTAGGTGGTCAGATAATGATTGTCCAGAAATGTCGTGATATTGGCCAGACGCGCCAACGCCTTTTTGTTGACGACCACATCGTTTAAAACCGTTTCGGAAAATATGACCCTGTCTTCCCGGACAATGCTGGCGGTCAGTCGCATCCGGCGCCGGGTTTTTATCTCGTTGTGAAGGATGGTATTCAATACGGAAAAAAGATTGTCTTCGGATATTTCCGCCAAAAAACCGACCTCTCCGAATTTAACGCCCAGAACCGGTATGGGAGAGTTGCCGATCCAGTGAACCGCGCTTAAAAAAGTGCCGTCGCCGCCCAGCACCAGAACGCAGAACAGATCGTCGGGCGCATGGGATGTTTCCTGACCGCCAACCGCCAGCGTTTGAGGCGCATTCTCTTTCCGATATACATGAATTTTCTGGGACATCAGCCAGTTTTCGAGTTCATCGGCCTTGCGGATGGCGCGGGGATCGTTTTTGACGACCAGCCCGATGCGTTTTGTCATATGCGTGACCTCGTAATTGGTGCAATAACATTCGGGCTTTTAATGATTTTCGGAATAAAAAGCAAATTCTTTTGTCTTGACTCGTTCCAGCGGATTTGATTATAGAATAAAATCATAAACTCGGTCAGGCGTTGGGGCGGGTTCACACAAACATTTTGCGAGAGGAGGATGAGATATGAAGAAAAGTCACCTGAAAAAGATGACCGTTATCGCCGTGATATGTACATGGATCACATTGGGGATTTCAGGCGCTGGCGTGGCGGCGGATACTATCAAGCTGGGAGTTGCGGGCGCGCTTAGCGGAGATCTGGCTTCTTATGGCCTGCCGATTCTGAAAGCCGCCAAATTGGTCGTGAACGATGTCAACGCCAAAGGCGGTATCCTGGGAAAAAAGGTGGAGATCATCTCCGAAGACGACATGTGTAAACCTGAAATCGCCACCAACACCGCCACCAAACTCGTGAGTGAAGGCGTTACCGTTGTGCTGGGACATGTCTGCAGCGGCGCCACCAAGCCGGCGCTGGATATCTACAAGGATGCCCATATCATTGCAATGTCCGCATCAGCGACAAGCCCCGATCTGACACAGAGCGGGAAATACCCCAATTTCTTCAGGACCATCGCCTCCGATGACGCCCAGGCTAAGCTCGAAGTCAACTTCGCTTTAGATACCCTGAAGCTCAAAAAAATCGCCGTTCTCCATGACAAGGGCGATTATGGCAAAGGGCTTGCCGAATATGCCAAAGGCTTCATCGAAAAATCCGGAAAAGGCGAGGTGGTATTTTTTGAAGGCGTCACACCCGGCGCCGTTGATTACTCGGCGGTTGTCAACAAAATCAAGAGGTCCGGAGCGCAAGCCATCATTTTTGGCGGCTATCATCCTGAAGCCTCTAAAATCGTCACCCAGATGCGCAAAGACGGGATGAAAACCGTATTCATCTCCGATGACGGCGTCAAAGATGATACGTTCATCAAAGTTGCCGGCAAATATGCCGAAGGCGTTTACGCCACAGGCCCCAAAGACACCAGCAGCAATCCAATGGACAAGGCCGTGCGTGAAGAATATAAAAAAGTTTACGGCGAAGATGTCGGTGTTTTTTCCATCAATGGCTACGCGGCCGCTCAGGCGTTGTTGAATGCCATCCAGAAAGCCGGGTCCACCAATTATGACGCCATTATCAAAGCGCTCCGAACAGATTATGTAGAGACCCCTCTGGGAAAAATTAAGTTCGATGACCGCGGGGATGCTGTTGGTGTAGGGTTTTCCATGTATGAAGTCAAGAATGGCAAATATGTCGAGCTGAAATAAACCATATCGGAATACGACGCGGATGAAGCACCGCCGTCTGTCCGCGGGGCTTCAAAAACAGACGGAGGGGCGGATACACATATCTGCCCCTCCGTTTTTCAAGAAGATGGATTGTACGTCAGTCGCGACAAACAGGAGTGATACAGGCGCAATGGAATATTTTCTCGAGCTTTTCATGGGGGGGCTTATCCGCGGCAGTATCTATGCCCTGATTGCTCTGGGGTACACGATGGTATATGGAATCATCGAACTGATCAATTTCGCGCATGGCGAAATATATATGATAGGCGCGTTCACGGCGCTGATTGTTGCCAGCGTTCTGGCGGTCATGGGGGTGCATCAGCTCGCCATTCTGGCCATTGCCATGCTGGCGGCCATCGTCTATTCGTCGGCGTACGGATTCACCGTCGAAAAAATCGCCTATAAACCCCTGCGTCATGCCCCGCGGCTTTCACCGCTGATTAGCGCCATCGGTATGTCCATTTTTCTTCAAAATTACGTCTTGCTCGCACAAACATCCGATTTTCTGCCGTTCCCAAGTTTGATCCCGGATTTTAAATTTTTGGAGCCTTATTCCAGCATCTTGAGACCCACAGAACTGGTCATTCTGCTGACAACCGGGGTGGTCATGCTGCTTCTGACATTGCTGATCAAGTTCACCAAAATTGGCAAGGCCATGCGCGCCACCGCGCAGGATCGCACCATGGCGCTACTGGTCGGCGTGAATGTGAATCAGGTTATCTCCATCACATTCGTGATCGGTTCTGCGCTGGCCGCTATCGGGGGGGTGCTGATAGCATCTCACATTGGTCAGATCAATTTTTTTATCGGATTCATCGCCGGCATAAAGGCGTTTACGGCCGCGGTGCTGGGCGGCATTGGCAGTGTTCCAGGCGCGGTGCTGGGCAGTTTCGTTTTGGGACTGACAGAGAGCTTTGCCACCGGTTACGTGTCCAGCGATTATGAAGATGTCTTCGCGTTCGCACTTCTGGTGTTGATTCTGATATTCAGACCGGGCGGGCTTTTGGGGAAATCCTCCACGCAGAAAGTGTGATGGGGCCGCCTGTAAATTGGTTTTGAGCATTACAACCATCAGGTTTAGAATCCGGGGGCAACGGTGCAAAAAAATGTTATACGCCCCTGAAAGTGTATAAATATGACGACATTTTCCGAACTCAAAAAGTCTTTTTTGACCGCACTCTGGTTTATGTTTTTGACGTTTCCGATCATGGTGATTCGGGTCAACACCATTGACAAGATCGTCATCTGGCGGTGGCGTAATATGGGGTATGTGGGTGTCGCCAGTTTTTTTCTGTCACTTGCCTGGCGTTATTTTCTCCGGCGCAAGGAAGCGGGAAGCAAACGCGCCCTCAGCCGGACCGCCAACAGCCAGACGCTGCTGGAACGCATATCTTCCGAGCGTCGTTATAAAATCCCCGCCATGACGGCCGCGGCGATCGGGATCATTATGTTCCCCTTTATCATGAATTCATACCAGACCAACATCATGATTACGGCGCTGATGTATGTCGTTCTGGGTCTGGGGCTGAATATCGTGGTTGGGCTGGCAGGGCTTCTGGATTTGGGATATGTGGCCTTTTACGCGGTAGGCGCCTATACTTACGGGTTGCTGAACCATCATTTCGGCATTGGTTTCTGGGCGGTTCTGCCTTTGGGGGGCGCTCTCGGCGCCCTGTTCGGCGTGTTGCTGGGCTTTCCGGTGTTGCGGCTTCGGGGCGATTACCTGGCCATTGTTACGCTGGGATTCGGTGAGATCATCCGCCTGATTCTGGAGAACTGGAATGAATTTTCATACGGCCCCAGTGGTATCGCCCACATCGCCAGACCGTCGTTGTTCGGATTGAAACTGTCGTTTTTCGGTGAAATCAGATATCTGTATTTTCTGATGATCGGCATGGTGCTTTTCACCATTTTTGTCGTCAATCGTCTTCAGAATTCTCGGATTGGACGGGCGTGGATCGCGTTAAGAGAAGACGAAATCGCCTGTCAGGCCATGGGAATTGACAAAACCCGGACAAAGCTGACCGCGTTCGCCCTGGGCGCCACCTGGGCCGGTATGGTGGGCGTCATTTTCGCCGCCAAAACCACATTTATCAACCCCGACAGTTTCACCTTTCTGGAATCGGCCATGATTCTGTCCATCGTTGTTCTGGGTGGCATGGGGTCTATCCTGGGGGTCGTCATTGCCGCGCTGATTCTGATCCTGCTCCCTGAATATCTCAGAGCGTTTTCCGACTACCGAATGCTGCTTTTCGGTGCTATCATGGTGATTATGATGGTATTCCGTCCACAGGGAATTATTGCCAATGTCCGCCGGAGCTATAACTTCAAAAAGGTGGAGGATTGATGACCGACCCGATACTCGATGTACGAAACCTGACCATGGATTTCGGTGGACTCCGGGCGCTGGATCACCTGAATATTGATATTCAACAGGGTGAAATTGTGGCGCTGATTGGGCCTAACGGCGCGGGAAAAACCACTTTTTTCAATTGCATCACCGGAATTTATACCCCCACGAGTGGCGACATTCTCATTACCGCGCCGCCGCGTTCCGGCGCTGTCGCCAAAGCCGAGCGTATCAACGGTCTCAAACCCAATCAGGTGACTGAAAAAGGGATGGCCCGCACCTTTCAGAACATTCGCCTGTTTCCCAACATGACGGTGCTGGAAAATGTCATGATCGGCCGACACTGCCGCACTCATTCCGGCATTGTCGGCGCCGTGTTCCGCAACCGCGCGATGGTGAAAGAAGAACAAACTGTGGTGGATATCAGTTATCGGATTCTCGAAAAGATCGGTCTCGCCAGGTTTGTCAATGATCTGGCCAAAAATCTCCCTTACGGCGCACAGCGCCGGCTTGAAATCGCCAGGGCTTTGGCGACGGAACCGTTTTTACTGCTCCTCGATGAACCCGCAGCGGGAATGAATCCCCATGAAACGCTCGAACTGGATGAGTTGATTACCCGCATACGCGATCAGGAAAAAGTTTCGATTCTACTGATCGAACACGACATGAAGCTGGTGATGAGCCTGTCGGATCGGATATTTGTGATGGATTACGGAAAGAAAATAGCCCAGGGCGCTCCGGAAGAAATCCGGAACAATCCGGTGGTGATCAAAGCCTATCTGGGGGAAGAATTCGATGCTGAAAGTTAATGGCATTTCAACCTGCTACGGAAATATCCAGGCGCTGAAAAATATCAGCATGGAAGTTGCCGAAGGCGAGATCATCACGCTGATTGGCGCAAATGGCGCCGGCAAGACCACAACCCTCATGTCCATATCCGGTGTCGTTCCCCCATGGCAGGGCGAAATCCTTTTTCTGGGCAGGCCCATTCATACCATGAGTCCCGATAAAATCGTAGCGCTGGGAATCAGTCATGTTCCGGAAGGCAGGCATATTTTTCCCTATCTAACGGTTGCAGAAAATCTGGATATGGGCGCCTATCTGCGTTCCGACACGGAAAATATCAAAAAAGACATGGCTTATATCTGGGAGTTGTTTCCGATTCTCTCTGAGAGGCGACGTCAACAGGGCGGCACCCTCAGCGGCGGCGAACAGCAAATGCTGGCCATATCCCGGGCGCTCATGGCAAGGCCCAGGCTGCTGCTTTTGGATGAGCCTTCACTGGGGCTTGCGCCGTTAATCGTAAAGCAGATATTTGAAATCATTAAAAAAATAAATATCGAAAGCAACACGACCATTTTCCTGGTCGAACAAAACGCCAATATGGCGCTTAAAATTGCTCACAGAGGCTATGTCATGGAAAATGGCGTCATTACGATGGCCGATTCTTCCCGGAACCTGTTGAGCGATGACGCCGTGAAAAAAGCCTATCTGGGGCTTTGATGGAACCCTTGTCCATGAACGATTCGATGACAACCGACACTGCATATGAACGGATCCTGTGGCTCCGTCAGGAGCTTCACCGGCATAACCATTTGTATCATGTCCTGGACAATCCTGAAATTTCGGATGCCGAATATGACCGGATGATGCAGGAACTTCTGGGGTTTGAAAAAGCGCATCCGCAATTTCAGAGCCTGGATTCGCCCACAGTTCGGGTAGGGGGTTCCGTACTGGCTGCATTCGAGTCCACAGCCCACACATTGCCGATGCTCAGCCTCGACAATGCGTTCTCGGAGCAGGACATTCTCGAATTCGATGCGCGGATCAAAAAACTTCTTCAGTCTCAAGAGAGCATCACTTATACGGCAGAACCCAAACTGGATGGGCTTGCCGTCGAGCTGGTCTATGAAAACGGCGCACTGACGATGGGCTCTACCCGCGGCGATGGGTTGACAGGGGAAGTGATTACCGCCAACATCAAAACCATTCGCTCGGTGCCGCTCCTGCTTCACAGCGATTCACCGCCGGCGCGACTGGAAGTGCGCGGTGAGGTTTTTATAGAAAAGAAAAACTTCCAGAAGCTCAACCAGGAGCGACTCAAGAAAAATCAGCCAATCTTTGCCAATCCCCGCAATGCAGCGGCCGGATCGCTGCGCCAGCTCGATACGTCGGTTACGGCCTCTCGTCCTTTGGACATCAATGTCTATGGCGTCGGATACCTGTCCGAACCTCTAAGCCATTCACACTGGGACAGACTCTGTCGTCTGAAACACATGGGGTTTAAAATCAATCCTCTGATTCGGCCATGTCTCGATCTCCATCAGGTGCTGGCTTTTTACAGAGAACTGGGGGAAAATCGATCTCGACTTCCCTATGAAATTGATGGCATGGTCATCAAGGTGGACGATTTGCGGCTTCAAGAATCTTTGGGGATCAAATCTCGAAGTCCCCGCTGGGCTATTGCCTGGAAATTCCCGGCGGTTCAGGCCACAACGCGCTTGCTGTCCATTGAAATTCAGGTCGGACGCACCGGCGTATTGACGCCGGTCGCTATCCTGGAGCCGGCGCTGGTCGGAGGGGTGATGGTCAGTCGCGCGACCCTTCACAACGAGGAAGAAATTGAACGCAAAGACATTCGGGTGGGGGATACGGTTTTTGTGGAAAGAGCAGGGGATGTCATTCCCAAGATCGTCAAGGTTGTGACCGAAAAACGCACCGGAAACGAAATACCGTTTCAAATGCCCACAACCTGTCCCGCCTGTGGCGCCCGGGTCAACCGGTTGAAATTGGAAACATCCGACACAGCCGAGGTCGCCGTCCGCTGTATCAACACCCAATGTCCCGCGCAGCTCAAAGAAAACATCCGGCATTTTGCATCCAAAGCCGCATTCGATATCGAGGGGTTGGGGACGAAACTGGCGGATCAACTTGTCGAATCCGGACTTTTAAAATCGTATGCGGATATTTTTCAACTGACCGCCGAAAAACTGTCGCAACTGGATCGTATGGGCAAAAAATCGTCTGAAAACCTGATCCGCTCGATAGAAAACTCCAAACAAATACCGTTCAACCGGTTTCTGTTCAGCCTCGGAATTCGGCATATCGGCGAAAATACCGCGGACATCCTGGCCCGGCGATGGGGCGATCTGGATATGGTCATGAATCAGTCCGCGGATATACTGGCGGAAACGCCAGGAATCGGCGGCGTTATTGCAGAGAGTATTTACAGCTTTTTTCAAAATTCGGAAAACCGGGATGTCATTCAGCGAATCCTGGCCGGAGGCGTTCGGATTCAGTCACCTCCATGTTCCGAAACGAGAGGTGGTCTGGACGGAAAATCCCTGGTGCTTACGGGAACCCTGTCCCGTTTCACCCGGCCTCAGGCCAAAGCCTTGATTGAATCCGCCGGCGGAAAGGTTATCGGAGCCGTCAGCCGCCATACGACATATTTAGTGGTTGGGGATGCTCCGGGATCGAAACTTGAAACCGCCCAAAAACTGGGGATCGAGATCATTGACGAGTCCGGGCTGCTGAAGCTGCTCGGCATTTCAGAAAACGGAGAGATTCCATAAAGAGGTTTTATGACACGACAACACGTCAGAGCCAGAGTTGTTATCCATGGAAAGGTTCAGGGCGTTTTTTTCAGGGCAGAAACCCAGAACGAAGCGCTTTGCACCGAAATTTACGGGTGGGTCAAAAACCGCAGGGATGGAACGGTTGAAGCCGTGTTTGAAGGTGATGAAACTTCCGTGAAAGCGATGCTCGCGTGGTGCTGGAAAGGGTCTGCGCACTCACGCG
>JAJYBO010000093.1 GCA_021778975.1 Deltaproteobacteria bacterium | reverse complement strand
CACTTTCGGGAAGCTGTCTAACTTCACGGCCAGAGGATGCTGCCAGGTGGCGACAATATCCCCTTTTCGCACCGCATACGCCTCGACCCGGTAATTGCCCGGCGGAAGTTTGGGCGGAATCCGAAGCACGGCGTCAAATTTTTTCTGTTCAGCCGAAACTGGCGTATAGCGGATCCCCTCGGCATTGACCGCATAAAACCCCTCTTTTTCCTTCAGCTTCAGCAGATCCTGAATCAGGGTGCTGCGTTCCGATGTTACGGGCGTTACGACAATCCGGTCTTCCAGCGCCGTCAGTCCAAGCTTCCAGACAGGAGATTGTTTCTGTAGGTCCCCCAAAAGCGAGTCGAATTTACCGGCTGTATAAAGCAGAAAAGCTTCAGGAACGGCGTCAAAATTGACTGTATCCCGGTTCAGCCACAACAGGCCCAGCACCTTTCCCTTCTTTTTCATTTTGAGGTGCATGTCCGCACCGGTGACCCGCACCACCACATCACAGTCCGCGGGCATTGAACCATTCATGGAGATGGCCTCTCCGTTATAAAATGTGCCGATTCCGATTCTGTCCGGAAACAACTGCGCCTGAAGCGGTTCATCGGCCACCGCGGCGGATGCGGCGAACACCAGACACCCGCAGATAACGATCATTGCAGTAAATTTTTTCATCATCAATGGCCTCCTATGTAAGACAGCAGAATGTTCGGGGTCAGCAGCAGATCCAGCAGCATCTTGACCATCACCACCAGCACCAGCGACGCCAGAAGAATCTTCAACTGGTCGGCCTTGAGGCGTTTGCTGATCTTGACGCCGAACTGCGCGCCGATGGTCGAACCCAGCAGCAGAATCAGCGCCAGCACAAAATCAACGGTATGGTTGGTGTATGCCTGCATGATGGTGACATTCACACAGGTAAACAAAATCTGAAACAGGCTGGTGCCCACCACGACGTGCATGGGCATCCGCAGCAGATACACCATGACCGGCACCATGATAAAGCCGCCCCCTACCCCCATGATGGCGGAAAGAATCCCGACAAATATCCCGAGAATCAGCGGCATCAGTATGGAAAGCCGGACACCGGATTTTTCGAACATCATTTGCCAGGGCAGCTTCTGGACGATCACGGCGTATGCCGACGGCTTCGCCGAAGACACCGGCGCCGCCTGCTTCTGGACATGCCGCAGGGATTGAAGGCTTTCCTGAAACATATAGATGCCGATAATGCCCAGCATCAGCACGTAGGTGATGGAAATGAGAAAATCCGCGTTTCCCATGCGATTCAGCACCTTGATGATCTGAACACCGACTGTGCCGCCCCCAACGCCGCCGACCAGAAGCAGCAGCCCCATTTTGATATCCACATTTCCCATCCGGAAATGAGCGATGGTGCCGGATGTGGAGGCGCCGACAATTTGATTGGAATCCGACGCCGCCGCGACCGTCGGCGGGATCCCGATCATAATCAAGAGCGGCGTCATCAGAAATCCGCCACCGACGCCAAAGATGCCGGACAGAAGGCCGACAATGCCGCCCATCCCAAAAACCAGCAGAAAGTTCACACTGTTACCTGCAATCGGCAGGTATAGATGCCAGGGTACACTCATGTCTTATCTCCTTGTTGTTAAAGGTTCTTTTCGCCGCACCAGCTCGATGGTGCAGCGGATATTCTGACGAATGCTGCTCAGCGTCTTCTGAAACTCCGCAGCGGCGCCACTCCCCGAATTGGGCGATCCCAGAATCAGCATGGTGATTTTATGCTCCGCCACAAAGCGGATGACTTCGGTTTCAAAATTTCCCGCTGTCATATAGAAATGAACGTTCACACCGCTGGCTCTGGCCTTTTCAACCATCAGATCGAGATGTTTCTGGGCCAGACGCTCCATATCCGCGGCCTTGTCCACCAGATGCGCCGGCGGTTTTTGCGTCAGCACCAGCAGGATATGAACCGTTGCACGAATTCGTTCCGCGAGATGGATGGCGCGATATACCGCGCCCAGAAATCCCTCCAGGTGTTCCTGCGGAAACAGGGAAAAAGGGATTTCCGCAACCTGCCGGATGTCCATGCTCACCAGAATGTGTTCCATTCACTTACGTTCCTCTAATATCAAAATGCGGTTGCAGCGCACAAGGTGAGGTACCATATCAAAATTGATGCCAGCATCGAAGACAGTTTGTCAACTGCTTGTAATAATGGATATTGACTGTTCTAAAGCACTATACGGAGCTAAACCATCACTTCAGGTATTCGGGGTCGTGGTTTCATAATGGAACCATACAATGGCAGGAAATGCGTGTTACTGGCAATCGGGCATGTCAGACAGCATGTTTCATATTGAAACATGCTGTTGTGGCGGCAGCGATCAGGCGTCGAAACCGTCAGCATCGCTGTCAATGCCGTACGATTTCAGACGACGCCACAGGGTGGTGCGGGGAATGCCCAAAATTTTCGCGGCCAACGGCCGGTTGAAGCTGGTGCGCTGCAATACTGAAACGATGTGGCGTTTTTCGACTTTCTCCAGAGTTTCCATGTCAACGGACTCGAAGGTGCGAAAGTCCAGTTTCTGGATGTCCGGAGGCAGATCGTCGGGTTCAATGAAATCCTGATCGCTAAGGGCCACCGCGCGTTCGATGATGTTCTTGAGTTCGCGGATATTTCCCGGAAAGTCGTAGTGCATCAGGATTTCGAGGGCCAGCGGTGAAATTCCCCGTATCTTTTTTCCGAACGCCTTGTTGTAATTGCTGATAAAGTGCGTGATTAAAAGCGGAATATCGTCCTGACGCTCCGCAAGCGTCGGAATGCGGATATTGACGACATTCAGCCGGTAAAACAGATCTTCCCGAAAATTACCGGCTTCCACCTCTTTTTTGAGATCCCGGTTGGTGGCGGCAATGATGCGGATATCCAGGTCTATCGGCCGGACCCCGCCCACACGAAAAATCCGTTTTTCCTGAATGACATGCAGGAGCTTGACCTGCATGGACGATGGCATCTCGCCGATTTCGTCCAGAAAAACCGTCCCCCCCGCGCCGGATTCGATCAACCCGATCTTGGTGGCCGCGGCGCCGGTGAAGGCCCCTTTTTCATAACCAAACAGCTCGCTGCTGATCAACTCTTCGGTAAAACCGCCGCAATTGAACGAAACGAACATGGCGTTCCGGCGATGGCTCAGCGCGTGAATCGCACGAGCCGCCACTTCCTTTCCGGTGCCGCTTCTGCCCTGAATCAGGACATTGCAATCCACCGCGGCCACCTTGTGAAGCAGGGTAAACACCTCCTGCATGACCTGGCTGACACCGACAATGTCTGTGAGAGAATCGCGCTGCGCAATGGCTTCCCGGAGGCTGCGATTTTCGAGCTGAAGACGGATCTTTTCAACGGCGTTTTTGGCGAGCGCCCGGATTTCATCCAGTTTCAATGGTTTGGCGCTATAGTGATAGGCCCCCTTCTTGATGGCCTCGATGGCCGAATCTATGGAGCCATACCCTGTAATAACAATGACTTCGGTTTCAGGGCTGATATTTTTGGTTTTTTCCAGCACCGTCATGCCATCCGCGCCCGGCATCCGCAGATCCGTAAATACCAGGTGGAAGCCTTTACCCGTCAGTTCCTGGAAAAAAGGCTCTGCGGCCGTAAAAGCCTCAACCTGATACGATTCTTTTTCAAGCGCTTTTTTCAGACGACTGCCGACGATCGGTTCATCGTCAATGACGGCTACACGTATATTCATGGCTCCTGCCGGATGAAGTGAACAACGAATTCCCCGCTGCGGTTATGGAGTTGTTGCATTCTGAAACCGGTACATACCATGAATAGGGTCAACAGTAAAATCTAAACGAAGGACACGCGCAATTCATACTCCGCACCATCGGGTGACATGACAACGGTGAACCCCAGTTTTTTCCCCAGGGCCAGCATCGAAGCGTTTTCAGACAATACCGCCCCCCAGACCGAGCGATACCCGCGTTCTCTGGCGATATCGAGACATTTCCCCAGGAGCGTCTCTCCGATTCCATGCCCCTGCCAGGCGTCTTCCACCACCACCGAAAATTCGGCGTTGACGCCGTCCGGATCTCCAAAAAGCCGGGCGATTCCCAGAATTTTCTCCACACCGCCCCCGGCGGAGAATGCGGCCAGCGCCATCTGCCGATCATAATCAATCTGACTCAGCCGCACCAGAAGCTGTATTGGCACGGCGTTGAACGTTCTGAAAAAGCGGTGATATATGGCCTGTCCCGAAAGCGTCTGATACAAATCCACCATCAGGGGGGCGTCTTCAGGACGGACGGGCCTGACGAAAATAGCGGCGCCCTTTCGGGTGACGATGGAAGACTCGTACTGATTCGGATAGGGGCTGATGACCAGATGATGCGGCGATGGCAGCGCCGCGGCCTTCACCCGAACACGGGCATCCACCGCCACCACATGATTGTCATACAGGAGTACGGGATTCATGTCGAGTTCCGCGATTTCGGGAAAATCAACCATCAACTGGGACAACCGCACCAGAATTTCTTCCAGAAGCGGCAGGTTGGCGGCAGGCCGGCTCCGATATCCTCGAAGCAGCCGATAAATTCGCGTACTCTCGATGAGCCGCCGCGCCAGAAGCCGATTCAACGGCGGCAGTGCGATGGCGTGATCTTTCAGAATTTCCGTCATGACGCCTCCCATTCCGAAAAGAATGACAGGCCCAAACCCGGGTGTATGCCGGCTGCCGATAATCAGCTCGTAATCCGGGCGCGCGATCATACTCTGCACCGTCACTTCCTGCACCGGAGACAGTGGATTCAGCGCACGGATATTCGCCATGATGTGATCGCAGGCGTTTTCCACCTCCGCCGGTGTCTCCAGATTGAGCTGAACCCCATGAACATCCGATTTGTGAACAATATCCCGTGAATGGATCTTCATGGCCACCGGATACCCGATGGCGTTCGCGGCCTGAACCGCCTCCACAGCGGAGGTCGCCGTCCGTGTCGGGTTGACGGGAATGCCATAGGCGCTCAGAAGCTGCTTGGACGCCATTTCCGTCAGCCAGCTTTGTCCTGCATTCAGCACCGGTTCTATCAGACTTCGGGCCTGAACCGGATCGTAGTGAAAATTCGCCGGAAACTTCGGAGGCACTTCCTGAAGGCTTTTCTGATTGGCGTCGTAACTGACCAGATACATGAATGCCCGAATGGCCCGCTCCGGTGTTTCATAGGCGGGAATACCGGCCTGATTCAGGATGTTTCGGCCTTTTTCCACATCCCAGCCGCCCATCCATGCCGTAATGACCGGGATCGGGGCTTTCTGTACGATACCCACCACCAACGCGGCCAACACGTCAGGATCTGTCAGCGCCTGAGGCCCCGTCATCAGGAGAAGCGCATCGAACTGTCCGGAATCCAGGCAGATTTTAACCGTCTCACAAAAAATCTCCACCGCAACGTCTCCCCGCATATCCACCGGATTCGCCTTGCTCCAGAACGGCGGCAGCACCTGATTCAGGCGCTGGAGCGTTGCGGAATTCAGCGGTTCGGGTTCGATGCCGTATTCCGCCAGCGCATCCGCCGCGATCACCCCTGGCCCGCCAGCGTTGGTCACGATGCCCAGCCGGGATCCCGTCAGCCCGGTATTGGTGGCCAGAAGTTCGGCGCAATCGAAAAGCTCCTCGATTGTGCGGACGCGGACAACCCCGGCCCGCTGAAACGCGGCGTCATACACCGCGTCTTCGCCGGTCATGGCGCCCGTATGGGAGGCCGCTGCCCTGGCCCCCGCCCGACTGCGACCCGCCTTCAGCACCACGATCGGTTTGATTCTGGAAACCGCCCTGGCCGCGCTCATGAATTTTTTGGGGCGTGTCAGGTTCTCCATGTACAAAATGATGCTGCGCACCGACGGATCGCCGCCCAAATAATCAATCAGATCGCCAAAATCCACATCCAGCATGGATCCCACGCTGACAAAATGGCTGAAACCGATCTGGTTCTGAAGAGAATGATCCAGCACGATGCTGCAAATGGCCCCGCTTTGAGATACAAAAGCGATATTGCCCGGAAGCGGCATACGAGACGTAAAAGTGGCGTTGACGCTGGATGCCTGACAAATCACGCCCAGACAGTTAGGACCGACAATTCTCAAGCCTCCTTTACTGGCGCAGCGCCAGATGTCTTCTTCGAGTTTTTCGCCGGCGCTTCCGGTTTCTTTGCCACCGGCGGATATAATCACCGCGGCGCCAACCCCCAGAGACACCGCCTCTTGTATGAGTTTCGGAACACCTTGGATGGGAATGGCCACCACCATTAAATCTATCCGCCTTCCCACCGCGGATAGTGACGGATACACCGGCATATCGCCAATGCTTCTGCAGGCAGGATTGATCAGAAAAATCGGATGTGGATAGCCGCTTCGCACCAGATTGTTCAATAGCGCGGCGCCAACCGAGCTTTTTTTCTCACTGGCGCCGACAATGGCTATGGACTCGGGCTGAAATAACCTGTCAAAATGGTAAATGCTCATACAGACCTCCTTTTTCAGGCAGGTGGCCGCAACAGCGCCATCCGATAATGAATTGACACGATATTCTAAATCGGTTAGGTTTCACGGAAATATGGAGGCCCCGAATGAACAACAACAGCTTCGTCGTACTCGACTTTGAAACCACCGGTCTGTCACCATTCGATGGCGACAGAGCTATCGAGATCGGCGCCGTTCTTCTGTGTGACGGTCGCGTTGTGAATCGTTTTCAGAGTTTGATGAATCCGGGAGTGCGCATCAGCAGCTTCATCCAGGATTACACCGGCATCAGCAACGCCATGCTGAAGAAAGCCCCGCCCATAAGCGATGTCATGCAGCAATTCGCGCACTTCATGGCGGACCAACATCTGATCGCCCATAACGCCAGTTTTGACCGAAAATTTCTCGATGCGGAACTGGAGCGTATTCATGTGTCCCGAAAGCAGGAATTCGCCTGTTCCATGCTGATTTCCCGGCGCATCTATCCGGATGCCCCCAACCACCGTCTGGAAACCCTCGTCAACTATAGATCGCTGCAAACGAACGGCGTTTTTCACAGGGCGCTCGCGGATGCGGAAATGACCGCTCACTTATGGACAGACATGACCAATTCTATCAAAAGTACTTATAATTTCAAGGAAATACCCTTCAAATTGATGCAGCGCATATCGAAAGTACCCAAAGCATCCATTTCGGACTATCTGACGCGCGCGGCGGCTTCGATGGCCAAATCGCCTGCCTGTCACGGATCATAACAGGCTCGCCCTCTTTTTCATCTTTTTTTCACAGTTTCGCCAGGATTCAGAACGCCTTCCAAAAGCTGCAAATCCTGCTCCTGCCCCACGGCGATCAGGGTCGAACCGGATTCGAGTCTGGCTTCAAACGACGGGTTGAACAGCATGTCGCCATTGCCTTTTTTGATAGCGATAACGATCAGGTTATACTCCTGCCGGATTCCGGAATCCTTCAACATGAGGTTGACCAGCCGGGAATTCGGACTTACCGGAATTTCTTCCATTTGAATGTCTTTACGGGCATAGGTCATGGCCAGATCCAGAAAGCTGGTAACCGTGGGCCGGATGATCCGGTGCGCCATACTGACCGCGCCAACTTCATACGGAGACTCCACAGCGGTCGCACCGGCCGCCAGGAGTTTGCTTTTGGATTCCTTATAAATCGCTCTTGCCATGATAAAGAGATTGGGATTGAGCTGCTTTGCGGTCAGCACTAAAAACACGTTGTCCACATCGGTCCCCAGCACCGCCACCAGCCCTTTGGCGCGCCTGACGCCGGCTTCCAGCAGAACGGCCTCATCCGCGGTATCACCGGACAAATACAATACCCTGTCTTCTTCCATTACGGGAATCAGTTCCCGATTTTTTTCGATCACCACGATATCAATGGGCTTCTGGCGAAGGTTCATACACAGCACCCGACCGATCCGTCCATAGCCGCAAACGATGTAGTGATTTTTCAGGCGGTTTATTTTTTTGTCCAACCGTCGTCTCCCCAATATCTCTCTGATTCTGCCATCTATGACAAACTGCGCCACCGACACCGCCAGATATCCCAAAAAACCGACTCCCACAAAAATCAAGATTATGGTATATATCCGGCCCGGAGGGCTGAGGGTGTGAACTTCACCGTACCCCACCGTTGTCAGTGTGATAACGGTCATGAACAGAGAATCCAGAAAATTCCAGCCCTCGATCGCCATGTATCCCCAGGTGCCACACATAATGATGGCGATGGTAATCATGATGGATGCAATCACTTGTCTGGAACCGTTCATACCTGGATGATATACGACACTGCCGTTACCGAAATCAAGAGGGTTTTGCCGTGAACGCGATATGGATATATCACATTCTGCACGGTGCGCTGGGTGTCGCAGCACTCCTGGCGGCCATTGCGACGCTGACGGTCGCCTGGCGTCTGCGCGGGGTGCTTCAGTGGAAACGCTCTCTGAAACACGAGTTCAAAGACCTGCGAGAGGCATTGCCATATGCAACGCCGCAGCGTCAGGACGCTATGCGGGTGGTGCTGGAACGCTGTGAAACCATCTGGAAGGCCGGGTTTCCGGAAATTGACACGCTGGCTGAACTTCCGGAATATATTCATGATATCGCATCCGCACTTCATCCGGATCAGGAAAATCCGGAGCTGTGCGTCACCATCGGAAGTCTTGTGCGCGCCTCCAACAGCGCCATGCTGAGAATTCAGGAGATCATGCGCCGGCCCGGGTTCACCCGGTTTCAGAAAATTCGCGTCCGGCATATTCGGAGCGCCTGGGAGTGGTATGCAAAAATCAGCCGGTACAAGATCGTGCGCGGGTATATCCGATACCGGAGGTGGATTCACCGCGCCAACATTTTGAGACTCATTTTACTGCCAGATCCTTTTTCATGGCTGATTTATCTCTCCAATCAACTGACCATTCTGTCCCTGACCCGGTTCTTTCTGATGGATATTTATCTGTTCGCAGGTCAGCAGGCGCTGATAGCCTGCGATCATGACATTCAGAACGACAATGGCCTTCAGGACGTCTCCGAGCTGGAACAGGACCTGGAGGATCTGGCCCATCTA
The DNA here is from genome assembly GCA_021778975.1 of Deltaproteobacteria bacterium. GTDB lineage: Bacteria > Desulfobacterota > Desulfobacteria > Desulfobacterales > Desulfatirhabdiaceae > RAAP-1. The sequence goes on along the minus strand of JAJYBO010000093.1, from coordinate 733 downwards.
AAGCCATCCGAACCGCACTTGCAGTCCTCACGCATTCAGGCCATCCGAAATCGCCTGGTGGGTGTCAACACCATGTTGTTCGCATCCCCCGGCATCGAGGACTGGAAGCACGGATTTCAGGAAGTGCTTGCGGAGATTGCGATCGCGCATTTTCCGGAAAGCCCGGCGCCAATAGAGGAGGCCTTTGCCAAAGTGATCCTGGAACGCTGTCAGTTCTGGCTGAGATCTATTTCAGAAACCGAGAGTATGCCGGTAATCAGCCGGCTGCACCGTGTCGAGCTTCGGCATCTTTACAGCATCAAGGCGGCAGCGGAGCACCCTGTTTTTCGGCAGGCGGGATGGTTTGCTAAAAAATCCTGGGATGTTTACAGGTGGATGGAATGGCCGCTCCGATTCTATCGTTTGTTTAGAACCACAACACCGGCCGGTATGGCGGCCGGTATTGGGTGGACGCTGGTGCGCAAAGGCGCTGTCAATTATCTGAGCCGGATGGCATTTGATGTGACCGTTCGGGAAATAGAAATGATCTATTGCCTGTCAGGGCAGCCAGAAACCGCCTGTCCTCAGTTACCCGACGCAGAGAATTCCGAAGCCGCATGATGTTGCACCCCCACCAGATACGCGTATATTCGTGGACCGAGCGTAAAGCCGCGATCCGTCAGCGCACGGGCGCCGAAGCGAATATTGAATTCGAGAAAATAAAAATGTCCCTCAACTTCGGCCACGTCAAACC
>JAJYBO010000092.1 GCA_021778975.1 Deltaproteobacteria bacterium | reverse complement strand
GGTTTTGGAACTCCGAACAGGGGTGGGCGAATGTTCACAGAACTCTGGTCGAGGAAGGATGGGATTTTCGAAACTGTCATATCTGGGAAAAGGGCATCGCTCACATAGCAGGCAATTCAAATAGCAAGACACTCAGAAAATTTCCTGTCATCACTGAGGTTTGTGCTCAATATGTCAAGAGAGTCTTATTCAGCGTGCAAAAGACGATGCTCACCATGCAAGAGTGGTTAAGATATGAATGGGCAAGGACAGGATTGCCTTTCCATATTACCAATGATATCTGCGGCGTCAAAAATGCCGCCACACGAAAGTATTTTGCTTCGGATCATCTCTGGTATTACCCACCCCCTGATGCGTTTCAATTAATTGTTTCGTACGCGAACAAATTTGGGTTATCAAGTGGACGCCCATACTTTTCCGTTGACGGGAAAAGACCACTTTCAGCCATTGAGTGGTCACAAATGCGCTCAAAATTCAACTTTGAAAATGGTGTTACAAATGTATGGTCAGAGCCTGCCGTGCGAGGTGAAGAAAGACTGAAATCCGGAAACAGGTGCCTTCATATGAATCAGAAGCCACTTCGGTTGATAGAACTTTCCATCAGGGCAAGTTCTGATCCGGGAGATGTCGTCTGGGAGCCGTTTGGAGGGCTTTGTTCTGCGGCGATTTCATCTCATCGAACAGGGAGACGTTGTTTTTCCGCTGAAGTGAATCGCGATTTTTATCATCTGGCAACCGAGAGACTTAAGTCCTATGACAAAGAAACCAGCCCCCCCAAAAAGAGGGTGGTGGGTGAGATTAGCTTTATATTAAACAATTCAAGCCCTTGATCTTGAGGATTGATGCCCTTATAACGCCAAAAGTAAGTCAATTTCAGACACCACCAAATTTCCAGGCTCACATCGAAAATCGCAACAACCAGACCATCCGATGATGAATCGAAGAAGGTTTTAGCTGTCAAAAGAATTCTCTTGGAACTTGAGAAATTAATCGAATAACAGCGGAGTGGAATTGCTCCCCCCCCCCACAAAGGAAAGATATCAGCATATGGCCACCGCCGCCTGTGGAATTAACTGTAATGTGTGCAAGCTTCAGGTTATGGGCGCCTGCTCGACCTGCGGTTCCGGTATCAGCCCTGAAGCAGAGTACAAAATTCAGGTTCAGAAACATCTGTTCGGTCAGCCCTGCCCTATTCTGGCCTGCGCCAAAGCCAACCAGATCGCCTACTGTATGCGAGACTGCCACGCCTTTCCCTGCGAAAGTTTTTCGCAGGGACCCTATCCCTTCAGCCAGAGTTTCATAGACATGCAGATTAGACGCCGCAACCAGCATCAGGATGTCCATAGCATCCCCTCCCAGAGAATTGTTGTACCCCCCGAATTTTGGAATGATCTCTCACAGAAGAATCTGGCGGACCTTTGTGATACCGCATTGGCCCGGCAGGAAAATCCGGATTCCCTCACAATGGATTTTCTCGACACCGAAATCCGGATTCATCCATCCCAGCGTCAATGCTTTTTGAAAGAAGCTGGGGACTGGCGCCCCGTAGATCACCCACTGCTGGAACTTCTGACGCTGGCCTATCTGCTTCAGGTCAAACCCGGCTGGCTGGCCAACGACATGATCGCTGTCCAGGAGTTAAAAGACGCCCAGTTTTTTCAAGGCCCTCATGAACTCAAGACCGACATGGTGCTGGAACAGTTTGGATATGATATCGAAGGCTTTTCCAACGCCGCGAATAAACTGGGCGGCGTGCGAGTTCAAATGGCGGATATTGCCTGCAAACTCAGGCCGTTTCCCAAGATTCCCCTGTACTTCCTGATGTGGAGGGGTGACGATGAGTTCAAGCCCAGGCTCACCATTCTCTTTGACCGCTCCATTGATCAGCACCTTTCCGCCGACGCCATTTGGGGACTGGTGAATCTGGTCTGTGAGCTTCTGGTACAACAGGCCCGGCAAGATACCGACACCTGTGAAAAATGACGGCTTCGTAAAAAGCCCGTCATGCGGCGCCAGCGCTGCGTTCTTCGTCGTTGCTGCATACCGTAAGTACGCCTCACTATTCAAGATTTACGAGACTTGCCTGCAAATTTTTTATAAAGCCGTCTCCAAATAGACTTTTTACGAAACCACCCCAAATATGGATGACCTTCGAACAAATTCCGATTCCAGAACAGTGGATGCCGCACTGGACATTCTGGAAAATCCTGAAACAGCGAACCGCCTGACCCGACTGCTCCCGTTTCTGGGGCCTGCCTTCATTGCCAGTGTTGCCTATATCGATCCCGGCAATTTCGCCACCAATATTCAGGCGGGCGCGCAATTCGGGTACACGTTGCTGTGGGTGATCGTGGTCAGCAACCTCATGGCCATGCTTATCCAGACGCTGTCCGCCAAGCTGGGAATCGCCACATCCATGAATCTGGCGGAACACTGCCGGATGCAGTTTCCCCAGCCCATCGTATATGGCATGTGGGTATTGATGGAACTGGTGGCAATGGCTACGGATCTGGCGGAATTTCTGGGGGCTGCGCTGGGTTTCAATCTGTTGCTGGGCGTCTCGTTGTTTTGGGGAGCGATATTGACAGCGTTCGCGACATTTCTGATTCTGGGATTCGAACGATATGGATTCAGGCCGCTGGAAGCCGTCATCTCCGCCATGGTCGGCGTGGTAACCCTGTGTTACATCATAGAGACCATCATTGTTCGCCCGGGCTGGAAAACCATCCTGCATTCCGCCGTCATACCGCACTTTTCCGGGGCAGACAGCGTCGTACTGGCATCCGGTATTCTGGGCGCCACGGTCATGCCTCACGCCATCTTCCTGCATTCGGCGCTGACCCAGGATCGTATTGTGGTCAAAGACCGCCGGCAATTGCAGCGCCTGTACCGTTTTGAAATAGCGGATGTCGTCATCGCGCTGGGAGGCGCCAGTTTCGTGAACGCCGCCATGCTGATAATGGCGGCATCCACATTTCACACGGCGGAATACACCCATATCGCCAGCATCCAGGAGGCATACCGAACTTTAGAACCGCTGTTGGGAAAGGCCGCAAGCTGGTTCTTCGGCTTATCGCTGCTGGTCGCCGGGCTGTCATCCTCTACCGTTGGCACCAGCGCGGGGCAGATCATCATGCAGGGATTTCTGAAACATCACATCCCTGTGTGGATCCGCCGTATCGCCACCATGGCGCCATCACTTGTTGTGATCGGCATGGGGCTGGATCCGACACGCACCCTTGTCGTCAGTCAGGTCGTACTCAGCTTCGGGCTGCCATTCGCCATTATACCGCTGATTATGTTCACCCGCAGAAAGGATATCATGGGAGATATGGTAAACCACGGCCTCACCACCATTCTGGCAGGTCTGACAGCAGCCGTCATTGTCATTCTCAATATTTACCTGATCTACCAGACAGTTATTGCGGGGTAACTTCGATGTTCACACATATCCTGGCGCCATTGGATGGCTCTCGACTGGCGGAAGCCGCAATTCCTGCGGTTCAATTTTTATCCAGCAGATTTCAGGCGCGGATAACCCTGCTGCATATGATCGAAAAAAATGCCCCCCATCGCATTCACGGTCAGCCTCATCTGAACGATGCCGGCGCAGCAACTCTATATTTGAACGATATTTCAACCCGATATTTTTCTGAAATGTCATCCGTCAGCCGACATGTACATACAACAGAGGTGGACAACGTGGCGGAAAGCATCACCGCCCATGCCAACGAGCTGGCCTGTGATCTAATCGTTATGTGTTCCCATGGCCGCGGGAGGGCGCTGCATCTTATGTTAGGAAGCATCGCCCAGAAAGTGATCGGACTTGATATCATTCCGACACTGCTGATTCGTCCAGGCGATAACGACCCGTTTCCGGTATTTTTATGCAGGCATTTGCTGGTGCCGCTGGACGGCATTCCCGATCATGAGCAGGCGATTCCGGCGGCGGTCACACTGGCAACAACATGCAGCGCCACCATTCACCTGGCAATGGTCATTCCCAGGTTTACAACACTGTCTGGCCCCATGACGGTCCCCAGCCGCTTTCTGCCGGGAACCACATCCCGCATGTTAGAAATATCCGCGCAGAACGCATCGGCTTATCTCCGCGGCCAGGCGGAATCCTTGCAGCGTCATGGTGTTGATGTCATCACCTGTATCCGTCGCGGAGACCCCGCCTCCATCATCGGCGGGTTGGCTGAACAGACGCAATCGGACATCATCATTCTGGCGACGCATGGAAAATCAGGCATGGAAGCGTTCTGGGCCGGTAGTGTCGCGCATAGAGTATGCAGCCAATACCGGATCCCCATACTGCTGATCCCGATAAAACAGGCCGGTGGCATCGAAGAAAATTCCGCGCCTGACACCCTGGCGTCTTAATCCTTGAAAATGGCGGACGCCTTCTCGATATCTTCCGGACAGAACACAAACAGGCATTTGGCATCCGGGGATGAAACCGAACCATAGACATAATTGATATTGATGCCCTCTTCACCAAACTGGGTGGTAATGCGGGCAAGCTCTCCGGGACGATTGTCCAGCTCGATGGCAATCACCGGCTGGATATCGAACACATATTCATTCCTGGACAGCAGATCAACAGCCCTATCCGTATTGTTCACCAGGAGACGAATCAATGCGTGTTCCGCGGAATCCTTGCGCATGGAATTATAGCTGGCCGCGGATGCAATCCGCTTCAGCGATTTTCCTCTGGCCTGAAAGAGTTCTTTTACATAACTGGATGCATCCTGTATGGTCAACGCATCAATATTGACGCCAGCATTGGACAACAAATGGGACAATTTCCCGAGTTCTCCGGGAACATTCTGTAAAAACAGTGAAATTTCCGTTCGCACCATATGATCTTCCTCCCCGTGTTGACATGTTATTGTAGCTCCCTCGCTCTGTCATGTTCTAACGACTTACTACGTTATGAACAACTTATCAATATGAAGAATGACGGCCTCGTAAAATGTCCGCATGTGGCGTTACACCGCATCCTTCGTCATTCGGATCGGTTGACAACGCCGAAAACAGGGTTAGTTTGTATGAAAAAACTGACTGAAGCCGGTCTTCATACGCGACAAATGCTGCAACAGCACAAGAGGCTGTGAAAAGCTGGTTTTTCAGACTCAACAACGGAGGATATTCCTATGTATGAAACCAAAGAGCAGGTGCTGGAAGAGATTCTGACTCAAGAAAAACCCAAATGTCCGCACTGCGGCGTTGAAATGAATATTTGGGAAGTACCGCCGATTCCGGTCGGAGACGGTCTGGGATGGGGTGCGCCCTATCTCTTTTTATGTTTCAACGACAACTGCCCGCTTTACACCCAGGGCTGGTCCAACATCAAAGATAATTATGCCCACACAGCCTCTTACCGGTGCATAAACTATCCCGGCACCCAGCAATTCGAGTTGATGCCGGTCTTCAGCCCCATGGGCGGCACCGGACAGATCATTGACAGCCAGGTCGTGGCTCAGGAAGAAGTGCTGAAGGAAAATACCAAGAAAGGCTTTTCCATTTTGGCGGACTGTTATGTCGCCAAAGACGCGCCGACAGTTCTCAGAATGATTCTGGATCCCACGGAACCTTCCCGTGTTCGGCTGAAAGCCGCCGAGATGATCGGTGACATCGGTGATCTGGAAGCTATCGAACCTCTGAGAAATCTCAAGGTGGGAAATCAGCTCATTCAGGAAAAGCTGGATGCATCCATTCAGACAATACACGAACGTTTTTTCACTCGAGAGTGCCCATTCTGCAAAGAAATCATCAAAAAACGGGCGGATATCTGTAAACACTGCGGCCGCGAGGTTGCCGGACTGTAAGATAAATCGCTGGACGGTCACCATTTGCGTTTCCCCCTCACACCGCCCCAATGAGGGAATTATCGGCATATCGCGATGACGGGGGAAACGCCATGAAGTTCATATATCGAACTTTCCGTCGCTCCGGTTTATTCTCCACTCTGATCTGGAAGAATTTCGTAAGAGGTCGTAATCGTCGCCACCCCGCGTATCGTTGCCGCCACGGAGCAGTATTTTTCCTGCGAAAGGCTGATTGTCCGGGAAACCGCCGCGTCCGTCAATTCCTTTCCCCGCATTCGATAGTGGAGGTTGATGCTGCGAAACGGCCAGGGCGGTTCCGAATCCCTTTCTCCGGTCGTTGTAATTTCTAGAAAAGACAGGGGTTTTCGTTTTTTTTCAAGTATGCTGACCACATCCACGGCCGTACACGAGGCCAACGCCACCAAAAGCATCTCGGAAGGTTTCACGCCAATACCTTGATCTTCCGCCGACAACACCACGGAATGATGTGTGGAATCCACACCGACAAAATTTTTACCCGAAATCCATTGTACGGTAGTCTGTACCATAAATATGCCTCCTTTCAAGGCTGACGGCTTCGTAAAAAGCCCGTATGCTGCGCTGTCATCCTTCGTCGTTGCGGCGTACCATAAGTACAGCCTCACGCCTCATGATTTGCGCGCTTTGCCTGCGAACTTTTTACAACGCCATCCGAAATTTGACTTTTTTCGAGAGCATCGAGATCGAGTCACGATATGCAATACCATTACCTTATCCAGTTCGCGCGGTCTTTCACCCACTCCCGAACCGTATCCGTCAGCCGGGATTTTACGGCATCCGCCAGATAGAATCGAGGAAACAGCAACTCCGCCTCGGAAGCGATCACACCTTCCCGAACGGCAATTCTGGCCAGAGCCGTATGGGGATATATCCGTATGCCGGTAGAAACCTTCACGGCTTCGAGCCGAAGCGAATCCGCGAAACGAAGACTTTGCCAGACAGTTTCCATGGTTTCACCCGGACCGCCCAGAAGCAAAAATCCCAGACGCGTAATGCCATATTCTCCAAGAAGTCGTGAAATACGGATCACATCGTCGCATTTAAACCGCTTGTTCAACTGTTTCAGGATGGCATCCGAACCGCTTTCAAACCCAAGGCTGACTTCCCGGCATCCGGCTTTCGCCATTTTTTCTATGAGCCGCGCATCGGCTTTCCATGGATACAGGATGCAACGCCACTGAATATCCAATTCGGCGGCGATAATAGCGTCACAAAGCGCCGCAGCATAGGATCGTGGCAAATTGAACGTGTTGTCAACGAAGAAAAACTGATGGAACCCGGCTTCCACATATCGGCGCAATGATTCAACCCCTTTTTGTGGAGAAAATTTTCTGAGAACACGGCCTTCGATAGTGGCCGTGGAACAATAACTGCAATCCATGGCGCATCCCCGCCGCGTCTGAAACGGAATCCACAACTCACTTTTCATGGTGTCGCCATGAAGATCGAGGTGAATATGCGGCAGTGGCAGCGGAAAACGATCCAAATCTCGAGCATAGCCTGGTCGTTCCTGGAAATCGCTCCCCGGTAAATGCAGACCGGGTATTCCGCTCAACGATTCTTTATGTTGCAAACGTTCCAGAAGCATCACAAAGGCGGCCTCTCCTTCACCTTGAATTCCCATGTCCGCACCCAGATATTCCAGAGCGGCTTTCGGAAAAATGCTGTATCCCGCACCTCCCAGAACAATGGGTGCTCTGGAAAAGCACCGGCAATCCGCAATGACATTTTTTACCGAATCCAGAAGTAACGTTGCGGTATTCATGGCTTGATCGTCAATATTGCGCACCGATATTCCGATAACATCCGGAGAAACCTTGCAAATGGCCGCCTCCACCATCGAACGAACATCTGATTGCATCAGCAGATCAACGCTATAAACCGTATGCCCCGCTATTTCTACGGATGCCGCGACACAGGCCATCCCCAGCGGCAGCACTGGCATATTCATTTTTTCCGTATTCGCGGAAATCAGAAGTACTTTCATATCCCCTCTCTGTTCAATAACCCGTTTCAATACACCGGAACGACTTGCAGTTCTTTTCCCGATCTGATATAAATGGAAATCAATTTAAAGTTACAGACAGCTACGGGAAAGGAGGCTGTATGAACATAGGAAGCAATCTTTCTGCGCTCAATGCGTTTACTACCCAGATGAACGTCACGGCCAACAACGTGGCGAATGTCAACACCGAAGGGTTTAAAAGCAGCAATGTAACGCTGGTAAGCGGTCAGGGACAGACCGTCAAAGCCAACATCACAACCAATACTTCACAGGGCGCCCTGGTTCCGGACAATTCCGGCGGCGCGGGTTTCAAAGAAATGTCAAATGTGGATATCGTCAAAGAGATGACCCAACTGACACCCACGCAAAACGCTTACGATGCAAACCTGAAACTCATCGAGGTCAACACCGAAATGCGCGGCACGCTGATCAACATGGTTGTATAACCATAGCGCCACAGGGTTCAAATCGGTATATTCTATCAAAGCCCATTGATTCTTATGGGCTTTGGCATCCCATCAAACCGAACCAGCTCCGAAAAAGTGGTTATGTTTCCAACTCGTTGACATGCACGGAACAAATCCGATCGAAACCCAGGGCGACGACCACAAACCGTTTCAAACGCAATGTCCGATATCTGGCAATCAAACGGTCCCCATAGTCCAGCACCTGCTTTCGGCCATCGGCAATGGCTTTTTCCACCGGCGGCAGCGTTTGCATCTGCTCTGAGGCCATGGCACGTATCGCCTCCCCGCTCAGATTCAAGTCTTTCAGACTCAGAAATTTAAACTCGATCAGCACATCGAATATCTTCAAATGCCTTTGATCGGACCGGATAATCATGGTCAGATCCGCATAGCGCCGTTCCAGCTCAGGCTCCGAATCCATGATATAGAGCAGATCGTTATACAGCAGGGTCAAAAACGCTGTCTTGACCGTCAGTTCGTTGGCCCGCGCATAATCCCGGTTTGAAAACGCTGAAAAATAAACTTCTTCCACAAAACGGCAGACCGGCTCGATCTCTCCAAACTGATATACCCGTTTGGCTGCATCCAGACCTCGATCCCGAATAACGGGATTGGGCAGCATCATCTGCAATACCCGCTCCACATACATTCCCTGAATGACTGTATTGGGAACCTTCAGTCTCAATTCCCCCTGTTCCGTCTCTCCGACCAACGTCAGAACACCGAAATAATATAAAAAGGAGGCGATGAATGTGCGGTCTTTGGACTGATCCGACAGCATCTCGCTCAGACCAAATCGGTTCACGATATCCGGAACATTCACCTCATGACCCTTCTGCGCCAGAGCGATCACCAGTTCCTGCCCGCCGGGAAGCGTGGCGACATATTCGAGTTTGGACTGATCCACAGAAAGGTTGGCATCCAGCATCTTGCGGGGATAGGCGCAATTTTTCTGAAATTGCTTGAAAAAATACAGGCACAGGGTCGGATTGTAAATGAAATCCGTATGGCGGGGGATGAAATTATAGCCGTTATAGTAAATTCGCATCATCCCCAGAGCCTCTTCGGCTTTTGGCGCATCCATCCCGCATGTTTCCACGATTTCCCGCAGGGTCGCCGCCACTTCTTCTTCCCGAAACCCGCACAGATCGGCAAACTCCGGCTCGAAGAACATGTCTTCGGCAATGTTGTAGCCGCTTGTAATATCACTCATGACCACCGGAGACACCCCTGTGATGAAAACCCGGTCAAAACCGGTTCCGGATGTGGACGCTTTGACCACCTTGAACAACGTGCGCAGCAACCCTTCATCGTGGACCAGCGCCTCGTATCGCTCCGTGGCATCCCGGAGCGGCAGCATCATGACCGTGTTGGCAAAATTGTCATATTCGTCAATCAACAGAAATACCGGATATCCCGCACTCTGGGTGGCGCCAAGAAGCGATTCAATCGTGGCCGAAGCATTTTC
>JAJYBO010000091.1 GCA_021778975.1 Deltaproteobacteria bacterium | reverse complement strand
GGACGGCTTTGTAAAAAGTTCGCAGGCAAGGCGCGCAAATCATGAGGAGTGAGGCGTACTTATGGTACGCCGCAACGACGAAGGATGCAGCGCAACGCAGCATCCGGACTTTTTACGAAGCCGTCAACAATAACCGTTCGACGGATATCGTAGTTTGACAATTTTTTTAAGGTTCATCAAGAATTAAAACGTTGATTGAAACATTGTTTGCCAGATAAATTTCCCGATGAAAAGAAATGCGCTCGTCATATTGAAAACCGGGCATATTCTACAAAATCCATGCAACCGATATGGATATGCCCACAGACAACAACAGCCAGAACAATGTCTTGACAAGCTGCATCATTCCGGGAAAACGCATTTCAAAGCTCAGTTCGGTTTTCATCCTGCTGGAATCTTCAGGGGTCAACAAGTTCCGAAACATGTTTATATACCGTTTCATGACATCGCCTCCGCAGATTTTTCCGTCCATGCCCGATTTGCCGGAATGGTTGATCGGCACTGGCCGGCGTTATTTTCATGGTTGCGAATGATGTCCTGTTTTGATAAAGAAGTACAGATACAGATTTTTGATATTTAAACCATAACAGATGGCATTGCTGTGAACAGGATCCCTATGGATACGCCTTCGTCCGAAATCGGCGCTTCCTTTCATTATATTCGTTTGGCCGATGATATCGAACACAAGATACTTGGCGGTGTCTTTCAGGCCGGAGAGAAATTGCCATCCATCCGAAAGTTGCACGACCGATCCGGTTTCAGCATCACGACGGTGTATCAGGCATATATCGAACTCGAAAAACGCGGCGTGATCGAAACCCTGCCCAAATCCGGATTTTATGTGCGGTCGGCGCCGCACCTGTTGCCGCTTCCAAAGCCCAAACCCCATCAGCCATCTCCCAGAAAAGTTTCAACCCATAATCTGATCAATGCCAGTATTGAGGCTATGAGCGATCCGGACATCATCAACTTCGGAGCGGCCGCGCCTGCTTCGGATCTGCTTCCCCATGCTCAGATGCTGCGGATTATCAAGGCGGCTACCCGAAAGCAGGCCGGGCAATGGCTGACGCGGTATGAACTGCCGGCCGGCTCTCTCCATCTTCGCCGGGAAATCGCCAAACGTATTTCGGGTGTGATTCCGAAAACGACCGAGGGCGATATCATCGTGACCAATGGCTGTATGGAAGCCATCAGCATCTGTCTGAGGGCCGTGGCCAAACCGGGAGACACCATCCTGGTGGAATCGCCCAGTTTTCATTGTTTTCTGCAATTGATCGAAGATCAGGACATGCTGGCGCTGGAGTTGCCGACGGATCCGGATATGGGCATGGATCTGGAGCTGCTGGCGTCTGTCCTGAAAACGCATGATGTCAAAGCCTGTATTTTGAATCCCAATTTCCAGAATCCGATGGGGTTTGTCATGCCGGACGACCGGAAAAAACAGTTGCTCCAGCTTTTGGAACCGCGCGATATCCCGATCATCGAGGATAATATTTACGGCGATCTGTATTTTGACGGTCAGGCGCCCGTTACGCTGAAATCTATGGATAAGCGGGGAATGGTGCTGCATTGCGGTTCTTTTTCAAAAACCCTCAGCCCGGGGTTGCGGATTGGCTGGGCGCTTCCCGGCCGTTTCAGGGAACAGGTGCAGCGGATTAAAATCAATACGTCCATTGCCACATCATCCCTAAACCAGCATGTCATCGCCGAATTTTTAGAATCCGGGGCCTATGACCGGCACTTGAGGCGACTGCGAACCGCCCTGAAGCATCAGCTTGGCAATACGGTGCTGGCGATTTCCCGTTATTTCCCTCCGAACACGCGCATCACCCGGCCCAGGGGGGGGCTGATGCTGTGGGTCGAACTGGATGACGCGGCGGATACCCTGGAAGTTTTTCATCAGGCCCTGAAAGAGCGCATCGCCATCATTCCCGGAATCATTTGCGCCACAACCGATCGGTATAAAAATTGTATGCGGATCAGTTGCGGGAGCCCCTGGAACGAACGCATCGAAACCGCCATCGCCCGTCTGGGGCAGATCATATCGGAGGGGATGAAAATTCTATAGGCCCTTCGATCCGGCGTCCTTCCGCTTCGATGTCATTACAGAGTTCCTGACAGGCGCTGGCCAGTTCTGACAGCCTGGCGGTTGCAGGCAGAATGCGCTGGCCCTCTTCTTTAAAAATATCGTCCAGTGGCTGAATGATGCGGTCCACATGATCGAAAACGGTATGGATGATGTGCTGGATTTTTCCTGTGACATCCGGATCGTATTTGGCCCTGCCGCTGTCAATGGCGCGGTTGAGAATCGCGATGGCGTCCTTGCGCCGGACCGAAAGCGTGAAGATTGCCACCAGCGCGCCGACGGCTGTCAGTGCGCCGCCCGTAATGTCAATCCACATGGTATGCGCCAGAAGCGCCAGCATCACGCCGGCCGCCCCCAATCCGCCTCCCAGTTGAATGCCTTTGGAAATCTCGTCATCCGTCTGCATCGCGTCCAGCTCCGGGTGAGATTCAGAGAGCAGGTCGTCTAATTGCTGTTCGATCCGGGATATGGCGCCCGATATTCTTTCCTCGATAGCGGCGTCATAACTTTGGGATGTGTGCAGGGTTCGCCACTTCTGAAATTCATCCCGGACCCCCTGAAGCGATAATTTCATGCCATCCTGAATGAACGGAACGCCGCCCGCGATCTCTCGCGAGATGTCGGTTTTCAGACGTTCCCGAAAATGGTGGAGGGTGTCTTCCCGCCATTTCTGAAGGCCGTTCCGACGATTGAAAATGCCGGCGAAAGAACGCTGCAAGACCGCGACGGTCGCAAGCCCTTCGGCGAAATCCTTCTTGACGATGTTTCCGACAGCGTCGTAGCACTCAATCAGTCTTTCCGCCAGCGCCTTGCCTTCTTCCAGGGAATGCTTCCGGGATAAAAGCAGCCTGGATTTCAGACCTGCCATGAACTGGCGGTTCCAGTCGAATCGCGCTTTCTCATTTTCCAGCGCCTTTTCGATATCGGCCATGACGACGCGACCCGTGACCGCGATGTTCAGAAGTTTTTCGCCGTAATGTTTTCCGCCCGTTATTGTGGAGACAATATACTGACGAACTTCCCGGAATCCGCTATCCGCAGCGCCGTCATCCTCTCGCCGGGCGGATACTTCGAAAACGGTGCAGGGAGATATTCCGCACTGAAACGCCAGTTTTTCGATGTACGCCCTGTGCTGTTTCAGATCATCGCGGGACACCGTGTCAATCTGCTGAAGAATGAACACCACATGGCGCTTCCAGGTGTTTCGGATTTTTCGGACCAGCTCCCAGTCCGTTTTCGAGTAAGGATTTTTGGCCATGAAGACAAAAAATACGACATCACTGTTCGGGATAAAGCGCTCGGCAATCTCCTGATGCGCCTCGATGACCGTATCCGTGCCTGGCGTATCCACAATGGCGATGGTCTTCAGGATATCCACCGGAAGACCGATATGCCGGATGGTTGGATTTTCGCGAGATTCCGTTCGCTGCGCGGCGTATGTGATGATCTGAATGCTGTCCGTACATGGCGCCGCATCTACCGTGCATACCTGCGATTTCAGCAGCGCATTCACGAAACTGCTCTTACCCGCTTTCACCTTGCCCATGATGACAAACGAAAACGGTGATGAAAGACTGTCGCCGAGGCTCGCGAGCGTCTGAATCTGCGATGGGATGCAGGTGGATGCAATATCCGCCAGATCCGTCAGCCAGCGGGTCATACGAACGCGAAGCCCGGCGTATTTTTCATTGATGAGATCACGGGTCATGTGTTACCCTCCAACGCTTAAGTTGATTTTCCTGAATTTCGGAGATATCGGAACCAACCATGCCATGAAAGCGAATACAACACCTCCCACGCCCGGCGACGCCTGGCGCACACACATGGAACGGATGCTTCAAGAAAGTGAGTCCCTTTACCGTACGCTGTTCAATAGCAGCGGCGCTGTCATGTTTCTGGTTGATCTGCAAACCGGCGCCATTGTGGATGCCAATGAAACCGCCATCGCTTTTTATGGATATCCAAAAGAAACACTGCTGGGCCTCTGCATCACCGATATCAATACCATGTCTTCGGACGAGATCAAAGCCAAAATGCAACGGGCCGCCAGTAAACAGCAGGAGCAGTTTCATTTTCGGCACCGGCTTGCGAGCGGCGATATACGTGATGTCATGGTGTATAGCAGCCCTGTCGTCATTGCGGGCAGGCAGTTGCTTTACTCCATCGTCACTGACGAAACCCATCATCAAAAAGCCATCGAAGACCTGCTGCAAAGCGAAAAACTCTATCGCTCATTGTTTGAAAACATTCTGAACGGGTTTGCCCATTGTCGAATGGTGTTCGAAGACGGCGTTCCGGTGGACTTCGTCTATCTGAAAGTCAACGAAGCCTTTGAACGGCTGAGCGGTCTGAAAAACGTTGTCGGAAAAAAAGTTTCCGAAATCATCCCTGGCGTGCGGGAAAAAAACAGCGATCTGATCAAAATTTACGACAGGGTTGCCCAAACCGGAGTGCCGGAGCGGTTTGAATATAACCTGAAAGCGCTGGGCGCCTGGTTCGATGTCTCGGTGTACAGTCCTTTTCCCGGAGACTTCATCGCTATATTCGATGTCATCACCGAGCGCAAGCAGATGGAAAAAACACTATTCGACAGTGAACAATTCGCCCGCGCCACGCTGGATTCTCTGTCTTCCCACATCTGCATTCTGGATGAAAACGGTGTGATTATCGCCACGAACACAGCCTGGCGCGATTTCGGCAAGGCCAATCAGAGCCGCACGGCCACCGGTTTTGAAGGCGTCAACTATCTGCGGATTTGTGAAACCGCGAAAGGCCCCGGTTCGGAAATTGCCATATCCATCGCTGAAGGCATTCGTTCGATTATGAACGGCGACAGAGACGCCTTCGAGTTTGAATATCCCTGTGACGCTCCGGACGTAAAACGCTGGTTTGTCGGCAGAGCGGCGCGATTTCAACGGGGCGATATTGCCAGTGTCATCATTTCGCACGAAGATATTACGGAACGCAAAATGGCCGAGCAGGAGCGCCTCGATCTGGCCCATAAACTGCAACAGGCCAAAAAGTCCGAAAGCCTGGGATGTATGGCCGGCGCCATTGCACATCATTTCAATAACCTGCTGGGTATCATTATGGGCAATCTGGAACTGGCCATGAACAGCATAGCCCCGGATGCCGCCTTACAGAAACGCCTGAATGCAGCGATGACGGCCTCTCAGCGTGCGGCCGAAGTCAGCACCCTGATGCTGGCTTATCTTGGACAAAAGCCCGGGCACACAAAAGCGCTGAATCTCGTAGCGCTTTGCAGAGAAAATCTGCCGTCGTTGCAGTCGGCTATTCCGTCCACCATTGCTCTCCGAACCCGCTTTTCCGATGAGGCGCCCGTGATTTTGGCGGATGCCGGACAAACACGGCAGATTTTAACCAATCTGGTCACCAACGCGTGGGAATCCATTGGTGACAGAGCGGGGGAGGTGGAGATATCCACGGGGATCGTTTGTCTGAAAGATGTCCGGAGCATCCAGGCGATTCCGGTAGATTGGAAGCCTGCTGTCAGCGATTACGCGTTTCTGGACGTTTCTGATACCGGAGAGGGGATGAGCACCGACATCCGAGAGCGGATATTCGATCCGTTTTTTTCGACACGGTTCATTGGACGGGGGCTGGGGCTGGCGGTGGTTGAGGGAATTGTCCGGTCTCATAATGGTGCGATTGTCGTGCAGAGTACACCGGGGCAGGGATCTACGTTTCGGGTTTTGTTTCCTTTGCTCCGGCGTGAGATATCGGAAAAATCAGAGGCGACCACTCTTTCGGACAGTCTGGTGAAAGCGAGCCAGGCCATCCTGATTGTCGAAGACGATCCCCTGCTTCGGGATATTACGAACACCATGCTGACCGGACTTGGCTATACGGTATTCATGGCGGGTGACGGCATTGAAGCGATTGACATATTCGAAGCCCACAAAGACGCCATTGCCTGTGTACTTCTAGATCTGATTCTGCCCCGCATGAACGGTTGGAAGACGCTTGCGGCGCTGAGAAAGATCACCCCCAACATTCCGGTCATTTTGACCAGCGGCTACTCCGCCGAGCAAGTCATGTCGGACGAACACCCCGAACAGCCTCAGGTATTTCTGCAAAAGCCCTATCAGATTGTGGATCTGAAGGCCGCGCTTGCGAAGTGCCGCCGGTGAAAGATGAGCAATTTTGACGGCTTCGTAAAAAGTCCGGATGCTGCGTTGCGCTGCATCCTTCGTCGTTGCAGCGTACCTAAAAGTACGTTTCACTCCTCAGGATTTGCGCGCCTTGCCTGCGAACTTTTTACAAAGCCGTCCCCCAAATCGACTTTTTACGAGGACATCAATTTTAGCCGGGCTTTTTGAAATACCTGGCCAGCCATTCCTTGCGGAACGGCTCGAAACGGCGTTCTTCGATGGCCTGACGCATTTCCTTCATGAGATCCTGATAGAGGGTCAGATTGTGAATGGTGGCCAGGGTTTCCGCAAGCGGGTCGCGGGTAAAAAACAGATATCGAAGCACCATGCGGGAATAGGTTCGGCAGGTATAGCACGAACAGTGGGTATCCACCGGATATTTGTCCTTGCGGTAGGTCTTGTCCATGATCCGTATCTTTCCCGTTCGGGTGAAGAAAGTGCCCTGTCTGGCGTAACGGGTGGGAATCACGCAGTCGAACATATCCATCCCCAGAGATACGGCGGCCAAAAGGTCTTCGGGAAGCCCGACGCCCATCAGGTATCGGGGAAGCTTTTCCGGCAGCAACGGGGCGGTATGCCTGACCACAGTCTGCATCAGATCGAACCCTTCACCGACACTGACGCCACCAATGGCAAATCCGTCAAAAGGAATCGTCGTGATTTCCCGGACGCTTTGCTCCCGAAGCCTGGGGTATATTCCGCCCTGCACAATGCCGAATAAAAACTGATGCGGCTGCAACGGAACATTTCGGCAGCGCCTGGCCCATCGGGTGGTGCGCTCTAACGACGCTTTCACATAGGCTTCGGATGCCGGATATTCCACGCATTCATCAAAGGCCATGACAATGTCCGCCCCCAGGTCCCGCTGAATTTCCATGGACCGTTCAGGCCCCAGAAAGAGGCGTTCTCCATCTTCTTCATAAGCAAAACTGACGCCGTCTTCGCTGATCTGCTTCTGGGGTAGAGAAAAAACCTGAAAGCCGCCCGAATCCGTCAGGATGGTTTGCTCCCATCCCATGAACCGGTGCAGCCCGCCCATCCGCTGGACGCTGGCCAGACGTTCACTGAGAGACAGGTGATAGGTATTGGCCAGCACCACCTGCGCGCCGGTGTCCGCAACATCTCGCGGCATGGTGGAGCGCACAAAGCCGGCAGTGCCCACCGGCATGAACGCCGGGGTTTGAACGATGCCGTGGGCGGTGGTGAACGTCGCCCGTCTGGCGCCGCACGGATCCACCGTATGGAGCTGAAACTGAATATCTTTGAAAGGTGTTACGCTATCATTCATTTGATTTTTCATACCTGATGTGCGGACCTGGTTGTTGTTTCAAAATGTCCTGGTGTAAATGATTTTATCGTCTCCGGGAGCATAGTAGTCTTTCAGCACGGCTTCCTGATGGTAATGACATGTCTGATAAAAACGATGTGTCGGCGCATAATCGTCTCTGGAGGATGTTTCCACATAGACGCGGCGCCCGTTCATATGTTGTATCCGCGTTTCGGTTTTCTGTATGAGCTGACGTCCAATGCCGGTTCCCTGGCAGGATTTCAGCACCGCAATCCAGTAAAGATCGAAACGGTTCCGCGTCATGGGAATAGGGCCGAAGCAGGTATATCCGACCGGTGCGCCATGCTTTTCGGCGATGATAAAATAATATCCGCTGGTTTCTCCTTTGGACAGACGTTCCTCAACCAGTTCCCGCGCCACGGTCAGTTCTTCAGGATAAAACAGGGCGCAGGATTCCGCAATATGGTAAATGTGGTCAGGGTCATCGGGGCAAAGGGTTTCACGAAATGAAATGTTGAAAGCAGGGTCATTCATTGACGGCGATCTTCCATGAAAATGTATCGAATTCAGAACAACGACGCGTTTCGAGCTGTGTGACAGGGCCATGCAAGATGCGGTCAATGACATGCTGAAAGCTCATGCCCGCCTGCTGCGCAGCCGCCACGAATCCGCTGTCCGGAGCGATGCAGGGGTTGGTATTGACTTCTAACACCCAGGGTTTGCCGGCGCCATCCACCCTGAAGTCCACACGGGCGTATCCTTTTAAATTGAAAACTTTCCAGCATTCCCTGGCGATTTTCTGGAGTTTTGCCAGAAGCGGCCTGTCCTGAGTTGGAAAATCGAAAGAACGAACGGTATTGCGATATTCAAAAGACTCGGATTCCCATTTGGCTTTGTAATCCACGATCCGGTGCCGCCCTTGGGTGTAGTTTTCAAATCGGATTTCGGCAGGCGGCAGCACCTGCGGGAGGCTCTCACCGTTTTGCGCCAGCAGAGACAGATTGAACTCCCGGCCCTCGACAAACGCTTCGGCGAAACAGGCGCCGCCCAGTTGAGGCCTGCGTCGCTCCATTTCGAGCGCCAGTTGATCGAAGGTCTCCGGGAATACGACGGAATTCGTGCTGATACCGATAGAACCGTGTTCCCATACCGATTTGATGATACATGGTCTGAAAGATGAAAGCTGTTTTTGTCCGGTGTCTTCCGGCGTAACGAACGCCGGCGTGGGGATCCGGGCGCCCCGCAGCAGTTGTTTGGCCAGCACTTTGTTGGATGTTGTATAAATGGCATCCGTACCCGCGCCGGTGTAAGGCAGGTTCAGGGCATCCAGAATCGAAGGCGCCAGATGAATCAGGTGTCCCCGTCCGTCAATGGATTCCACCAGATTGAAAACAACGGACGGTTGTATGTCTGTGAGCGCTTTCACCGTTTCTTTGACATCCAGCGAAAAACTGACTGGCGCCGGATCGTGGTTTAGCGCCGTCAGTGCCTTGGAGACGGATTCTACCTGCACCAGCCCGTCCTGCTCATCTGTTGTATTGTGGAGGGACAGTTGACCATATAAGACGGCAATTCTCATGAAGTGATTTTCCTCGGAAAAAACAATATATTACAGGGTGATACACAGGCTGGTCGCCATTCATACCCGGAAGACGGCATCGAATGACAACGATAGATATTCCATGGGGTCTCATTTGTTGGAACGATTTCACCACCCATCTTTACGGGCCGCCACTATAACGGAAAGATATTTTTGTGCAACAAAAATATTCCGACGGTCGTTTGACAAATCATCTCGTTTTGCGAAAAGCAGGAAAATATGTTAATGAATGCCCATCATGACAACTTCATTATCTCGTGTCGAACATGTCATAATGGTATGGTGGAGTGGATCCGACCGGATTGCGCGTTTCCATTATCGAGCTATAAGGAATCAATGATTGAATGGTAAATGTCAGGGTGCTGCTGATCGTTCAGGATGATAAAAAAAGGCAGAGGTATCAGGACCTCCTGGCCCAATACGGTGTCCAGGTCTTTGTCGTATCGTCGTTTCTCGACCTGAGCGAGGACATTTGCCAGCACACATACCACGGCATTTTTCTGGATATTCAGACCAAAATGAGCGCTATCCGGGAAAACAGGGATTATGTGTATGGCCTTTTAGAAAAATTTCCGGTGGCGCAGCTCAAAATTGATGAAAAAACCGGCGATGTCACCAGCTTCTATTATAATCAGCAGCCTGGCGACACCCCGCTGGATTTCATCAAAAACCGGTGCCAGAATTTTGTTCCCCAAAAAATCCGTTCCGACGAAAGAAAGGACCTCCATTTAAACGTCAGATTGTTCAAACACCCC
>JAJYBO010000090.1 GCA_021778975.1 Deltaproteobacteria bacterium | reverse complement strand
GACCGATGGATTCCGGCAGAGAAAATTTGACAAATGCGTTGGTGCTGTATCCAAATATCATCAATGACCTCCCGATGAACAATACATGTCGTTACATGTTCGTTCAAGCGCTTGCAGACAATTGAGTTGTTCCTGAAATGTAACCGGGGGAGAATCTCCCATCGGTTTTTTAAAATAAAATCCGAGTTCAGGAACGAGACCCCGACGTCCTGAAAGAAAGAGCGCTCCCATCCATCTGGCCAGATCGAACACCAGCGGCGCGGCAAGAATGGAATCCCTTCCCTGAAGATTGATGCGGAGGCTCATGGGCATATCGAAAATACCGTTCAGATCAATGACATCCCAGGCTTCTTTGGCGTCGCCTCTGGGCGGATAATAGTCAATATGCACTTTATGCGCCGTCTCACCATAACGCTCGCCTACTTGATATTCCAGAATATCGTCTAACAGCCTGGTTTTGTTGGCAAGTTTTCCGGATGCCCTTTCCGGATCCATGAGATTTTTTCCATCGGCGTTACCGAGAATATTCAGGCTGTACCATCCATCCACCCGAAGGTTTCGCGCTTTGAACGCGGATGCCAGCACCACTTTGAAAAACGTCTGTCCTGTTTTGCCATCTCGTCCGACAACAGGAACATCGCTCTGGATGGCTTCCTGTACAAGCGCCCGGCATTCCACAGGATTGGGCGTAAAATTGACAACCGGAATCCCCGAGAAAACAGCACCGAGGGCATAGGCCATATCCGGAAAAATTGCAGGATTCACCTGCTGCACAATATCCGCAGCGGTTTGACAGGCATCCGGCGATTCGGCGCTGCACGCGGGCAACAGGTTGACAAAAACCGGCAGCGATTCTGGAAAGCACGCGGAAAGTGTACGAATATCATGAACGATTTGATCTATCTGAGCCGCCATGTCCGCATCCGCACTCGGAGCGGGCAGCACCTGAATGTGGTCTATTTCATCCGCATGATGCCTCCAGACAGATGCCGGCAACACGCCATGAGCGCGGATAGCGGCGGTCATGGCATGCGGAGCGATATCCCACCCTGCGAATTCTACAGCTCCCTGGGGGAACAGCCAGGGAAACTTTCCGGCGGTGGTTAAATAGGGCAATACCCACTCCGGATGATGGCGCATCGCCAAAACAGCCGCCGCCAGCGTTGAACCAATAGCGCCTTTGGCGCCTGAAGCCAGTATCAACAGCGACCTGTACGAGTTGTGGTCATGTGTCATTCTTGATTCCTGATAAGATCGAAAACTTGGGGATAATTTTTTAAAATTTTATCTAGTATCGAAAATTATCCCCTTAATCAAGATGAATATTGACTTTTGTGGTTTGATGAAAAAGGGGAGGGCGCTATGGGGCCAAGCCTGAGAAAATTTTCGATCTGCTGAAAACCACAGTCCGTCATGAAACTCTCCGGATGAAACTGAACGCCGTGAAGGGGATATTTCGGATGCGACAGCCCCATGACGACGCCATCCGAACTTTGGGCGGTGACAACCAGTGGGCTTTCCAGCGCCGGCGCGACCATCAGCGAATGATATCGGGCGACGGCCACAGGAGAAGGAACGCTCTCGAACAACCATTTTCCGGTATGTACGACATGACTGATTTTTCCATGCACCGGAACCGGCGCCCGAACGGTTTTTCCGCCAAAAACTTCATTCATACACTGCATCCCCAAACACACCCCCAAAATGGGAACTCGCCGGTACCACTCGGCGATCAGTGGCATGGACACACCGGCATGTTTCGGATTTTTCGGACCGGGGCTGATCAGGATATAATCGGGCTTCATGCCTTCCACGGCATTGAAAGCTATCCGGTCGCTGCGTACAACCGTGATATCGAGTGCGTAGTTTCGAAACATCTGCACCAGATTGTAGGTAAATGAATCGTAGTTGTCGAGAACCAGAAGTTTCGCCGTCATTTTTTTCTCCGCCTAAAAAAACAAAAACGCCACCCGACACTGAGTCTGGGTGGCGTTCGCCTGTAACATAACCCGTGAACCAAAAAGTCACGCTGCCAAAACTGCTGGCCGGCGTGACTCAAAAATATATCATGAAGCTGTCAGATATCACTCCGTTCTGGAACGGACAATTAATATGGGCCGATCTATTTTCTGCATGAGGCCAGCGGCCACGCTTCCATAAAATACACGGGAAAGCCCGGTGCGGCCATGGCTGGCGATGGCGATCAAATCTACATTTTCACGCTGCGCCACAGAAATGATGGTTTCAACCACAGGCCCCTGTTCAACGAATTTTCTGGCATCAATGCTTTTTTCCCGAAAACGGGTCTGACACACTGTCAGATAATTCGTAATGTCTCTGTACCGGCGGCTGAAGTTTTTGAGGCTTTCCTTCACAGCGTCGGTTACAGCGCTGCTGACGTGGAGCAGTGACGGCGTCACGACCTGAATTGGCTCCAGCACCTGCATAAAAATAACTTTAGATTTGAATTGAGCGGCGATGTGTTCCACATGTGGAAGTATCTGCTCTGCTCTGGAAGAACCATCTAAGGGAACCAGTAGGGTCTGATACATGGAAAGCCTCTCTGTCGGTAAAAGCGGACGATACATGGCATCGTCCACCGGTTAATGATGTTATCCCTGGTTTCGGGAACGGACAATCAGTATGGGCCGATCTATTTTCTGCATGAGACCCGCGGCCACGCTTCCATAAAATACACGGGAAAGCCCGGTGCGGCCATGGCTGGCGATGGCGATCAAATCTACATTTTCACGCTGCGCCACAGAAATGATGGTTTCAACCACAGGCCCCTGTTCGACAATTGTGGTTGCCGTAACCCCTTTTTTCTGTAACGACGCCTGATGGTCGGCAAGATAGGCCACAATGCTTTCCTGCCTGTTTTTGAAATCGCGGATACTCTCCTGGATTACATCCGTCTGAATGGTGGTTTCGTATAGTGCGGGATTGATGAACTGAAACAGTGGTTCTACAACCTGAACCAGAATGACTTTGGATTGAAGACGAACGGCGATGTCTTCCACATGAGGAAGAATCACTTCTGCACGGGGGGAACCGTCTAATGGAACCAGTATGGTCTGATACATACGCACCTCCTTGTCGCTTTGATGGTTATAACCCTGACGACTGCGTAAAAAACCCGCATGCTGCGCTGCGCCCCTCGTCGTTGCGGCGCACCAAAATTAGAGCTGAATAATTATTCGCCCCTACCGCTCAGGATTTACGCGCCTTGCCTGCGAACTTTTTGCGAAGTCGTCCGAAAATTGACTCTTTACGAGAGCGTCAACCTTAACGAAACACGATGTTGTTGAACCCAGTGCAAAGCAAAAAACATGCAACGTATGAAGAAGGATGCCGGAAGTGAAAGAGAAGACAATCTGGGATTGCGTTGATGGGGAAACCCGCACTATCACCGGCCCCATATGAGGGCCAATGATAGTGCGTCATACAGGTTCTGTCAAAGAATAATTTTACACGATGTAAAGTTTACTGACGGATACCGAAACGCTTCGGATATCAATACATATCGTCATCCATATCGCCCATGCCCGCGCCGGCAGCCGATTTTTCGGCTTTCTGCGGTTTTTCGGTAATCATGGCCTCTGTGGTCAGCATCATCCCTGCGACGGACGCCGCATTCTGAAGCGCAAAGCGCACCACTTTGGTGGGATCAATAACGCCGGTTTCTATCAGATTTTCATACTCGCCTGTGGCCGCGTTGAATCCGAAATCGTTGCCGCCTTCCATGACCTTGTTCAGGATCACGGAACCTTCCAGCCCGGCGTTTTCGACGATCTGACGAAGCGGTTCTTCCAGCGAGCGTTTCAAAATGGCAATACCGCTTTTCTGTTCGCCCTTGACCGCAACGTTTTCCAGCGCCTTGATGCAGCGCACCAGCGCAACACCACCGCCTGGCACAATGCCTTCTTCCACAGCGGCGCGGGTGGCGTTGAGTGCGTCTTCCACACGGGCTTTCTTTTCTTTCATTTCGGTCTCGGTAGCGGCGCCGATACGAATGACAGCCACCCCGCCGATCAGTTTGGCCAGACGTTCCTGAAGCTTTTCACGGTCATAGTCTGAAGTGGTGTCCTCAATCTGAGCCCGAATCTGACGAATTCTGCCTTCCATGTTCGCGCGGTCGCCAGCGCCGTCAATGATGGTGGTGTTGTCCTTGTCAATCTTGACGCTCTTGCATTTTCCCAGGTCTTTCAGGGTGACGTTCTCTAATTTCATCCCCATGTCTTCGGACACTACGCGGGTTCCGGTCAGAATGGCGATATCTTCGAGCATGGCTTTACGCCGATCTCCAAATCCTGGCGCCTTGACGGCGGCCACCTGCAGCGTGCCCCGCAGTTTGTTCAGCACCAGAGCGGCCAGCGCCTCACCGTCAACGTCTTCAGCGATAATCAGAAGCTGTCTTCTGGCGCGGGCGGTTTCTTCTAAGAGCGGCACCATGTCCTTGAGGCTGCTGATCTTTTTTTCATGAATGAGGATGACCGGTTCTTCGAGAACTACTTCCATTTTTTCACGGTTGGTGGCAAAATGTGCGGAAATATAGCCCCGGTCAAACTGCATGCCTTCCACCACATCGAGCGTGGTTTCCATGCCTTTGGCTTCTTCGACGGTAATCACGCCTTCTTTGCCAACTTTTTCCATGGCTTCGGAAATGATCTCGCCCACCATTTCGTCATTGTTGGCGGATATGGCGCCGACCTGGGTGATTTCGAGTTTGTTTTTGGTAGGTTTTGAAATGGCTTTCAGTTCGGCCACAACCGCCGCCACCCCCAGATCAATGCCGCGTTTGATGGACATGGGATTGACGCCGGACGCCACGAGTTTCTGGCCTTCGGTATAAATGGCCTGCGCCAGTACGGTCGCGGTCGTGGTGCCGTCTCCGGCGACATCGCTGGTTTTACTGGCGACCACTTTCACCATCTGGGCGCCCATATTTTCGTATTTGTCGGCCAGATCAATTTCTTTAGCGACAGTGACGCCGTCTTTGGTGACATTGGGTGATCCAAAAGATTTTGCCAGAACGACATTTCTGCCTTTGGGACCAAGCGTAACTTTCACGGCGTCTGCCAGTGCATTGACGCCTTTCAACATATGCTCTCTTGCTTCAGAGCCGTAACAAATCATTTTTGCGGGCATGATACTGTGTCCTCCGGTGTAACGTGATTAGATAATTGCCAGTATATCTGATTCTTTCATGAAAATATGTTCGACACCGTTGATTTTGATTTCGGCGCCGGCATATTTGGAAAACAAGATGCTGTCATCCACTTTGACATCCAGTGGGATCCGCTGACCATTTTTGGCGACCTTGCCGGATCCGACAGCGATCACTTTGCCTTCCTGCGATTTTTTCTTGGCCGTATCGGGAATAATGATGCCGCCGGCGGTTTTTTGTTCTTCTTCAACCCGTAATACCAGTACGTTATCGTTCATGGGTCTGATCTTCATCTGCACAACACTCCTTTTTTCTTTTTTTAACTCAACATGTTATATAATATACGCATATGTTTCGCCAGAAAATTAATCATTTTGGTTCATCTGTCAAGGCAATATGGGTATTGGCATATCACCCCACTTCCAACACGCAGGCGCTTTTCACCCTTCTCGAAGCGCCGCGATAATATTCATCCGGGATGCCCTGAACGCTGGCAGCACGCCGCCCGCAAATCCCATGACCTGCGAAAACATCAGAGATTTTACCACAATGTCCGGTGTCAGGGTAAAGCGGAACGCCAGTTCCGAAAAGGTCTGAAAATTCATGGTGGATACGGTGAGAAGCTGAAGAAACGATGCAGCGAACAGACCGGTGCAACCGCCAATGCCGCCCAAAATCAGCGATTCGAGAAGAAATGCCGTCAATATTGCACTTCGTTGAAACCCCAGCGCGCGCAGAACGCCAATTTCGACAGTTCTGGCCGCAACCGCCGCATACATGGTAATCATGGCCCCTACAATCGCGCCCACAGAAAATATGATGGTAAGCGACATCCCCAAAATTCTCAAAAACGTTGACATGGCTTCGGACTGTTCTTTGTAGTAAACCGTTTCACGTTTGGCTTCGAGAGTGAGCCTGGGATCGTTCTCGATTCTGAACTGAACGGCCTTAAACGCCCCGGAGTCTCTAATCTTGAAAAGAACGGAAGAATACACCGGCCTCCGAAATGCGGACATCATCTGAAAAACGTCCCCCCAGATTTCGGAGCTGTATCCGGTAGAACCGGCATCGAATATGCCCACAATCCGCCAGGAGCGCATCCCGAACGTCAGGCTTTCCTGAAGTTCGGTGCCCTTGAAATTTTTGACAATGCTTTTGCCGATCATGATTTCCGAAGACCCGGGTCTGGGAAACCTGCCGGCGATCAGGTGTATCTGGGGACGCAGGGCCAGCGATGCTGACGACACCCCCCGAATGACAACATTGGAGCGGCTGTCGCCCCCTCGTTTTTCCATGGTAATCAGAACGACCATCTCCCTGGCGACCAGCGCCGCCCCGTTCTGATCCAGCGCGATTTCCGGCTCGGTTTCGACAATGGACGCCTGCTGGCGGTCAATTCCGCTCTGAACCTCCGAAACCGAGGATTTTCGGATGACCACGACATTGTCATACGACCCCGTATCCACGAGGGTCTTTTGCAAACCATCCGCCAGCATGATGATCGCGGCGAATACGAACACCACCAGCGCCATGCCGAGCGCTGTCAGCGTGGTGGTCAATCGCCGGGCAAGAAGGTTTCGCAGGCTGTAATGAAACAGCAGGTTCATCTACCCGATCCTTCCCAGCCCATCGGCAATGCGGATACGAATCACCCGCCACATCGGAATGATTGCCGCGACAGCGCCAACGACCATCGCCGCCACAACATCCATCACCAGGGTATTGGCCGAAACACGGACGATGGGAAAATACTGTCCGACCGCTTTTCCAAACGCGTTGGCCGCCGGAAATGTCAACACGATGCCCCCAAGCCCCCCGATTCCGGACAGCAGCATGGATTCGCCCAGGATTAGCGTCGACAGATAACCGCCTCCGAACCCCAGTGTCTTGAAAACCGCAAACTCACCCATGCGTTCGCGCACGGACATGGCCATCGTATTGGCGACAACCGCCATGATAATCACGATGATGACATATGATACCAGTTGAATGACGGTTAAAATCGCTTCGCTCATGGAGACGAAGCTCATCTGAAAGGCTCTTTCGGTTTCCGTGAGGGTTTCGGCGTATGAATTCTTGAAAAGTGCGTCCACCGCTTCTGAAACATCGGCGGCCATATCCGGATGTTTCAGACCGATCATGTAAAATCCGACCTGATCCGCCCTGCGGGGATAGGTTTTTTTGAGGTTTTCGTTGAGATAACGCCAGTGAAAGAAAAACTGATTTTCATCGGTAGTGGCGTTTTTACCGTGATAGATACCTCGCAGGACAAAATCCCAATGGCCCGGAAAAATGGTCCCCTTCAAGGTAATGGTGTCGCCAACAGACCACCCGAAGCGCGCCGCCAGTTTTCGGCCGGCCACACACGCCTTTCGATCTCGAAAAAAAGCCGCGGCCTGAGCTTCCGGCAATACGAATTCGGGATAAAGATCGAAATAAGAGCGTGGTTCCACCGCAAAGTTGGCGAAGAAATTTTTCTCCTCGATGTAAATGCCGCCAAACCAGTTGCCGTAAGACACCTCTCGCACGCCGTTGACCCCCCGGATTTTCTCCTGATATGAAATCGGCAGGGTGAATATGAGGGATGTGGCGTTGCGGGTAACCAGCCTGCTGGAAGACGAGGCGTTGACGCCGGCATACCAGGCGTCAACGACGGTTCTCAGCATTCCGAAGGCCAGTATGGCCACACAAATACCGATAATGGTCAAAAATGCCCGCAGCTTATGCCTGAAGACATTCCGAAACAGCAGTTTGAGGCGCATCGGATAAAACGCCTTTCTCTAAATATTTGAGGGTATGCGCCCTGCGGGCCGCACGCGGGTCATGCGTAACCATGACAATGGTCTTCCCCAACTGGGTGCAGAGCCGATCCATCAGTTCGAGAACGTCTTCAGCGGAATGTCTGTCCAGATCGCCGGTGGGTTCATCGGCCACCAGAATGGTGGGATCGGCGACCACCGCGCGGGCGATGGCGACCCGCTGCTGCTGCCCGCCGGACAGTTGCCGCGGATAATGATCCATTCTGTCCTGAAGGCTGACCAGAGACAGTGCGGTAATCACATGCGCGCGCCTGGCCTTTTTCGACAAACCGGTCAGCATCAGGGGCAGTTCGACATTTTCACTGGCTGTCAGCACCGGAATGAGATTGTAAAATTGGAAGATAAAGCCGACATGACCTGCGCGCCAGGCGGCCAACCCGGTTTCGGAAAGTGTCGAAATTTCCATATCTCCGATTCGGATGCCGCCGGAATCCGGCTTATCCAGCCCTGCAATCAGGTTGAGCAGAGTGCTTTTCCCGGAACCGGAAGGCCCCATCAGAGATAGAAATTCGCCATTTTGGATGGTCAGCGAAATATGCTCCAGCACGGGAATGCGCTGGCTTCCCCGACGATAAGATTTGACGATATCGGTGATTTCGATGACATTCATGGCGTTATGGAGCAATCTTTACAATATCGCCGCTGTGAATCCGATTTCCTGGAGCGATCACCACCTTGTCGCCCGCTCCGGGGCCGGAAAGCACCTCGTCCAGCCCGTTCAGCCGCCTTCCGAGACGCACCGGCATTGCGACGGCCCGATTGCCGGCAATTTTGTAAACCCATGATTGTCCATCATGGCGAACCACCGCGGTATCCGGCGCCGCGGTTACAGGCTCTTTTTCGCTTTCCTGAACCGCATGGGACAAAAACGCCACTTTCGCGCTCATTTCTGGCAGAATGGCCGGACGCAGTCGGTTGAAAGCGATTTTCACCATGATGGACGCCCTGGTGCGATCCGCGGTTGGGACGATCATATGCACCTTTCCGGACATACGCTCATTGGGCAGCGCATCCAAATAAATTTCGCAGGGCTGACCCCGATGAACTTTTTCGATGTTGGATTCCGAGACATCCACTTCCACCTGAAGCGATGCCATATCCGCCAGTGTGACAACCGCGGCCTTCGCGTTGGATGCGGCGCCGATCGGGGTGACAATATCGCCGATGTCGGCGTTTTTGGTCAGAACCACCGCGTCAAAAGGCGCTTTGATGTAAGCGTACTCCAGAGACACCTTCGCCGCGTCCAGCGCCGCCCTGCTGTTCGCCACGTCGGACTGGCCAACCGCTACACCCGCGCGGGCGCGGCGAAACCTTGCTGTGGCCGCATCCAGGTCGGAACGGGCGATAAACCCCTCCGCGGCCAGCTTTTGACTGCGGTGATAGGCGAGCGTCGCGTCATCCAGTTCGGCGGCGGTCTGTTCCAGCCGATGCCGCGCCGCGTCCAGAGCGGCTTCAGCCTGATGCTTTGTCGCAACCGCATCGTCGCTTTCGAGCCGGGCGATCAGATCTCCCTTTTTGACGCGGCTTCCTTCCTCGACCGCCAGATAGACCAGCCGTCCCGTGATTTTGGAGGCAACCGCGGCTTTTCGCTGAGCCACCACATAACCGCTGGCGTTCAACACCGTAAAGGTCTGAGACGGAAAAATTTTTTGCACCGAGGCCACCTGTACCTCGATGGCGGGTGTCAGCACCCCCTTGTGATATAAATACCCGATACCGGCGATGGCAGCCGCTAAAAACAGCAGCAATCCCAGTCGCTTTTGAGGGGAAGACCTTCTGGAGAGCAGGGATTTGTCTATGTGAAGCTGCGTCAGATCGTTTTCGGTCATATCGGGTTCCATTGTGTCAGTCTGATGACAATGCCATTGACTTAGCGGACCGATTTATAGGGAACATAAAAGCCTCTCTTTTGGATTTTGTGCTTTCGTGGGAATTTTCGATTGGGTCTGACAGGTTCAATGGT
>JAJYBO010000089.1 GCA_021778975.1 Deltaproteobacteria bacterium | reverse complement strand
TGTTGAGCGAACAGTAAGTTATAGAAATTGCGAAACAAAAATTAAACGTCCATCAGCCGGATATCGCCGGAACGGCATATGCGTTTCTGCAAGACAGTTTAATGTCCGATCCGAATGAAGCTATCACCAACCTTCCATATATATTCAATGATCCCAATAAAATAAGCAGAAAAGTTAATCCCAAGAAGCATTCATTCGGTTCAAAAATTGACAAAAACAGCGGAGAAAAGCAAATATATCACTCGGTAAAAGAGATCATCAGCCCCGAATTGATAAAACTCGATACCGAACGGGTTGTCCGGTTGATCGGAATAAAGGAAGACGCATCAACCAGCAGACAGGCAATCCAATTTTTGAAAGAAAAAACCAGGGGGCAAAAAGTCTTTATGAAATTCGACATTCGAAGATACGATGACCATGACAACCTTTTATGCTACTTGTATCTGAAAAATAAAACTTTTATCAATGCGCACCTTATCAAAGAGGGGGTGGCGCATGTTGATACCGGCGTTGAATTTAAATATAAAAACAAATTCATTAAAATCATGGAACAAAATAAGATGTTCTCGTAAAAAGCCCGTATGCTGTGTGCAACGCTGTTTTTTGGCTCCCCCACCAGAGATATCCATCAGGATTTTACCAGATAGAGCTTCGCGCAAGACGGGCAATAGTGATGATGATCTTTGACATCCGGATGCGGGAGTGTTCTGTGATGAATGTATTCCAGAAATCGCGGCGTCGCAAACCGTTTGCCGCAAATGGCGCATTGTTCCAGTGGATGTACGCCGATGATCTCGTTACGAATGCGGATTGTACGAACGCTTTCCCTGTCTTCGATCTGAATCGCTCGGGTGGGGCAGATATTGGCGCAGGTGCCACAACCGATGCAGGCGCCTTCCACAGGAACGATGTAATTGCGACCGTCCCGCTTCTCCAGCTTCAGCGCGGCGGCGCCGACAATTTCGCCGCAAACCCTTTCGCAGAGACGACACCGGATACACCCATCCGGCTGAAACGGTATTTCAATGCCGTAATCGGACGCCAGCTTCAGAAGTATTTCAGATTGAGGCGCGAGGGTCAACAACTGCAAAATGGCCTTCTTCCTCGCCTCACAAACGGTATCGGTAGCAGTGTTTACCCGAAGCCCATCCGATGTCTTGACCGCACAGGAAAGCGCCGTTTTTGCCGGCGCCCCTGGCGGACAGATTTCCACAACACATAACCGGCATGCGCCAATGGGCTTTTTCAGCGCCGGATGATAACACAGAGATGGAATCTTTACGCCGCTGGCTCTAAGCGCCTTCAATAAAGCGGTGTTTGCTTCGACCCTGCATTCTTTTCCATCCACAACGATCGTTATCATCTGAGCCTCCTGGAGCATTGTTCTTGAAGTTTCAACACACCTGTTCCATCGTAACACCAGTCGCCATGGTTACATAGTATATACCTTCGCCCCATCAATGACCGTCAGACCATTTTGCTCGAGCAATTTGACAGCTTCATCAATATGATCGAAACGGAAAATCATGACCGCATGATTACCGTTCTGTTGCACAAAAGCGTACATATACTCCACGTTGATCTTCGCCTTGTGCAGTAAATCCAGAATCTGATGAAGTCCGCCGGGCCTGTCGGCAACCTCGACTGCCACAACATCGGTAACACCAACGGAAAAGCCGTTGTTTTTAAGGGCTTCCAATGCTTTCTGGTTGTCGTTGACAATGAGTCTCAACACTCCAAAATCGGAAGTATCGGCGACGGACAGGGCGCGGATATTGATCTGCGCTTCCGCCAGTATCGCGGTCACTTCGGAAAGCCTTCCGGCCTTGTTTTCCAAAAACACTGAAATCTGTTTTACACGCATGGTGGTTATCCCTTTCTGAAATCAAATCGGATGAACGAGAGGAATCATCCAAAGGATAGTATCGGTCACATCATCAAATTTTTCGGTTGTCAATAACTCTGACCGCCTTGCCTTCGCTGCGGGCAATGGTTTTGGGTTCGACGAGCTTGACCCTGGCGGATACCCCCAGATATTCCTTGATACTGTAGGAAATTTTCTTCTCTAACTGCTGCAGCACCTTGACTTCATCCGAGAAATTCCGTTCACTGATTTCCACATGAACCGCCAGTGTATCCAGATTGTCTTCTCTATCAACGATCAACTGATAATGCGGCTCGATCCCCTCGATCTCCATCAGAACGCTTTCGATCTGAGACGGAAAGACATTGACGCCGCGGATAATCAGCATGTCATCGGTGCGCCCGCTGATCTTGTTCATGCGCAGAAGGGTTCTGCCACAAATGCAGGGTTCCGGATTCAAAGAAGTAATATCACGGGTGCGGTAGCGGATGACCGGAAACGCCTCTTTGGTAATGGAGGTAAACACCAGCTCACCGGTCTCTCCGTAGGGCAACACCTTCCCGGTAATCGGGTTGATGATTTCGGGAATGAAATGGTCTTCAAAAATATGAAGTCCGCTCTGTGCCTCGTGACACTCTATCGCAACACCGGGACCAATCACTTCACTGAGACCGTAGATATCCACAGCGGTCAGATGGAGCTTGCGTTCGATTTCCTGACGCATCTGCTCGGACCAGGGCTCGGCGCCAAAAATACCATAGCGGAACTTCAGCGTTCCGAATGAGACGCCCATCTCTTCGGCAACTTCCGCCAGATGCAGCGCATAGGATGGCGTTGATGTCAGGATGGTTGGCCCAAAATCCCGCATAATCACGACCTGACGCTTCGTATTGCCGCCAGAAACCGGAATGACGGAAGCTCCCAGTTTTTCAGCACCGTAGTGCGCCCCCAGTCCGCCGGTAAAAAGCCCGTATCCGTAAGCATTGTGGATGATATCCTTGCGGGTGGCGCCGCCTGCGGTCAGGGATCTGGCCATCAACTCCGCCCAGGTATTGATATCCCGGGCCGTATAGCCCACCACCGTGGGTTTGCCTGTGGTGCCGGAGGATGCGTGAATGCGGACCACGTTGTCCATCGGAACCGCGAACATCCCAAAAGGATAGTTGTCGCGGAGATCCTGCTTGGTGGTAAAGGGCAGATTCTGAAAATCTTCGAACGACCGGATATCGTTCGGCGTTATGCCCGCCGCTTCAAACCGGCTTCGGTAAAATGGCACTGTCGCATACACCCGATCCAGCGTCGCTTTGAGCCGTCTGAGTTGAATGGCCGCCAGCGCTTCACGCGGCAGCGTTTCAAATTCGATGTCATAAATCATTTCAGGCGCTCCTTTGGATTAGTCCTCTGTCAAACTGGCCTTGAAGACAGCCTTGCGTTTTTCGAGAAAAGCCGTTGTCCCCTCTTTCGCGTCCGGGCTGGCCATACACAGGGCGAACGCATCAACTTCCATGCTGCATCCTGTTTTCAAATCCACGCCCATCCCGGCATTGATGACCTGTTTGGCCGCCCGCAGCGACACCTTACCTTTCTGAGCAATGGATTTGGCGGTCGCCATGACTTCCGTCATCAGGGCATCTGGCGCCACGACCTTATTGACCATCCCAAGCTCTTTGGCCTCGGCCGCGGAAAGCATCTTACCCGTAAAGATCATCTCTTTGGCCATGTTCATGCCGATCAACCGGGGCAGACGCTGGGTGCCGCCAAAGCCGGGAATGATCCCCAGCGTAATTTCCGGAAGCCCGAATTTAGCGTTTTCCGAGGCGTAAATGAAATCACAGGCCAGAGCGATTTCACTGCCGCCGCCCAGTGCAAATCCGTTGACAGCGGCAATGACCGGAATGCTCAGACATTGCAGTTTCTGAATGGCATGCTGACCTCTGGTTGCAAAAAGCTTTGCCTGGAGCGCATGGCATTTGGCCAGTTCCGTAATATCGGCGCCCGCGACAAAAGATTTATCTCCGGCTCCGGTCAATATCAATACCCGGATATCTTCGTCTCCGGCAACAGCCTCCAGAGCCTGCGCCAGTTCTCCGAGCAATTCGGCGTTGAGAGCGTTCAATGCTTTCGGGCGATTGAACGTCAAAGTAGCAATGCCAGCTTCTGCTTGAAACAACAAATTCTTAAATTCCATCTCATATCCTCCTGTTAACTTTTTGCAAAACCATCGGTCTTTCACATATGCGGGCTTCTTACGAAGTCATCCGAAATTCGACTTTTGTCGAGAGCATCAAACTATGACCGCTTGAAACGTACACGCCTTTCAGGCTTTGTGTTTTCTCCTACCCGCTGAATTTCCGAGGGGCGTTTATGCTGCCGTTCATAAAAAGCGGTCGGATTGGTATCCCTGATATACCTTGCAACACCATCGGTAATGGCATCGCAGAGCTGCATCTGATATTCCGGGCTGGTCAGCCGTTTACACTCTCGCTCGTTACTGATGAACGAGGTCTCGACCAGAACGGAGGGCATCTGCGCGCCCAACAGCACGTAAAAAGGCGCTTTCTTGACGCCTTTGTTTTTGATGTCACCGAATTTCCGGTTCAGTTCCCTGCACAGATCATCCTGAATGCTCGCCGCTAGCCGGCTGGATTCATTGACTTTGGCGTTTTGCATCAAATCGGATAAAATACTCTGCAAGTCACTGATATTTTTTGTGGATGTCGCATTTTCACGAGCCGCCACCATAATGGAATCATCATCCGTCGCCAGATTCAGAAAAAAGGTCTCTATACCGTAAGCATCGTGGCTTTTTGCGGCGTTGCAGTGAATGGAAATAAACAAATCCGCGTTTTTGGTGTTGGCCAGAGCCGTTCGTTCCTCAAGGGTCAGATACCGATCTGTGGTGCGGGTTAAAATGACCTCGCAATGCAGGACTTCTCTCAGTCTGGTCGCCAGCTTTTTGGCGATGGCCAGTGTAATATCCTTTTCATAAACGCCCTTGATAATGCCGGACGCCCCAAAGTCTTTACCGCCATGTCCTGGATCCACAATGATGCGGTTTACGCCCAACGCCAGTTGTTTGGCCAGAGCGCTGGGCGCGATGTGGGCATTTCCGGGGTACCGCTTGCTTCCCTTGAGCGTGATCCTGGCATTTCGCTTGCGCGGCGTCAGCATCTTGGGTTTGGAAGACACATCGTGAGCCACCGGCTTGCGGACCACAGAAGCCCTGGTCTCACCAGCGTCATTTCCCCAGATATCCATGATAATTCGAAAGGGGTTGTTAAGAGAAAAAATCTTGTAGGTCTTGAAAGATTTGATATCCACCACCACCCGAACCGATTCAAGCGTGAACTGCCCTGCCCGCGCATCTACGAGCAAATCGTCGTTGATGGGAATGATGCTTTTGATTTTTTTACTCAACTTGCTTTTGTTGAAATCAATATACAGCCGCTGGGGCTTGTCGTTGGCCCTGTCTTTTTTGAGCAGCCTGTGTTCGTAGGCGGTCTCCTTACTGGCATTGATGACAATTCGGGTGTAGCTGGGATTGGACCACACCCGCAACCCGGTAATTTGACTGTACCCCGATGCCGGCGGACATGACGATGCCGGAACATCGGCGGAAGCGCCTGCTGTGTCAGACGCTTCACCGGGGTGTGAATTTTTTGAAGCGACAGCTTCCGTTTCAGGGGAAACCTTACAGGCTTTTGGATCGGAAAGCCGACCAATAGCGTCTCTGGCCTTGGAAACTTTGCCGCTTTTGGGATACCGCTTGATAATCCGTTCGTAACAATCAATCGCTTCTTTTTTGTCGGACGGTTTGAAGGAAATTCGGTACAGTTCGTCATACAGATACCCCGCCATGTACAGCCCGTCCGGAGCCAGCGGCCCCTCCGGATCCGATTTGTAAACCGCCTGGTACTGATCTATACACTGAATCCAGTTATGTCGGAGCTTTTGTTTTTCCGGGTTGTTCAACAGCCGGTGATAGCAGGTTTCAGCCTTTGCATATGTCTCTTTGGTGGTGGACGCCAAAGACAGGGATACCCAGAAGGTGTAAAACATGATTGTCAGAGCGACAAATTTTGACAACATAGAACGGTTAATCATTATATCGTCATATCCGCGGGGCTCAGCCTCGCGCCTGAATCGCTTCATGTCGAAGCTCGTTCAGACAGTTCAACGCATCCAGCGGCGTCATGGAAGTGATCTCGATCTTCATCAATTTTGCAATCAGCGTATTTTCGGGTTCTGGGAAAAGCGTCAGTTGCACGGAAGTCGGTTTTGAAAAATTTTTTTCGGCATTCAGCGACAGTGTTTTCTGGAACTGATGATTTCCGGATTCAATATCGCTTAAAATGGTTTTAGCATGGCGGACGACCGCTTCCGGAACGCCGGCGAGCTGCGCCACCTGAATACCGTAACTGCGGCTCGCACCGCCTTCCACCAGTTTGCGAAGAAAGATAATCTGATCCTGCCATTCTTTCACGCTGATATTGTAATTTTTGACCCGGGGCTTTATCTGCTCCAGCGCCATCAGCTCGTGATAATGGGTTGCAAACAGGGTTTTGACGCCTTTGTCCCACAAGTCGTGCAAATAACATACGACCGCCCAGGCGATGCTGAAGCCGTCATATGTGCTGGTGCCCCGTCCGATTTCATCCATAATGACAAGACTTCGAGGGGTAACGCCATTGAGAATATTGGCGGTTTCCTGCATCTCGACCATGAACGTACTTTGACCGCTCGACAAATTATCCAGAGCGCCAACACGCGTGAATATTCGGTCGGTCATGGATATGGCGGCGGATTTCGCCGGAACGAAAGACCCCATCTGCGCCATCAGCACCTGAAGGGCGACCTGCCTGAGAACCGTTGACTTGCCCGCCATATTGGGGCCGGTAATGATCAGCACCTGATGCCCGGCATCATCCATAAAAATGGAATTGGGAACAAAGCGCTCCCCTGTAATCATCTGTTCTATCACAGGATGGCGTCCGTCTTCAATGGAAAGAATGCCGTCGGTACGGATTTCGGGACGGACATAGTCGTTCTGATCCGCCACATGCGCCAGATTCAACAGGCAGTCAATGTCCGCAATCATGTCCGCGGCGCGTTGAATCGCGGGGTTGTGGTCCACCACCGCTTTTCGGATATCCATGAATATCTGATATTCCAGCGCCGCCCGTTCTTCCTCTGCATGGAGAATTTTATTCTCAAAAGTTTTCAGCTCATCGGTAATATAACGTTCGGCATTGACCAGCGTCTGTTTGCGGACGTAATGCGCGGGAACGGCGTCAGCCTGGTTTTTGGAGACCTCGATATAATATCCGAATACCCTGTTATAACGAACTTTCAGCGTCTGAATGCCTGTACGCCGGCGCTCTTCGGCTTCGAGTTTTGCAAGCCACCCCTTACCGTCGCTGCTGATCTGAATCAGCTCGTCCAACCCCGCATGATAACCGGGCCGAATCATATCGCCTTCGTGGGTCGAGAGTGGCGCATCTTCGCGGATCGCATTCCGAATCGCGCCCCCCAGCATTTCAATCTCTGGCAGATCAATACTGAACGACTCCCATTGAAAAAGCGTTGTCTTAAAGCCCGACAGACACCGGCGGATTTCCGGAAGCGCTTCGATAGACATCCCCAGCGCCAGCAGATCTCGAGCATTACAACGATTCATGACAATTTTACCGCTGAGACGTTCGATATCCCCAACGCTTTTGAGTATCCCGCGGAGCTCGTGAGTCAACGCAATCACAGACACGGCTTCTTCGACCGCATCGAGACGCTGACGGATGGCATCGCCATCCATCAACGGATAGCGCATCCAGGATTTCAGTCGCCTGCCGCCCATGGCCGTCATGGTATGATCCAGCACACTCAGCAGTGTTCCCTTTCGGGTGTCTCCCTGAATGGTCTTCATGAGTTCCAGATTGCGGCAACTGACATCATCCACCAGCAGAAACTGGCCCTGAAAATAAGTTTCGATTCGGGAAACATGAGATATGGCCTGCTTTTGCGTATTCTGCACATACGCCAACAGGGCGCCGGCCGCGCCAACCCCCGCGATCAGCGATTCGCATCCAAAACCTTCCAGTGATTGGGTGTGAAACTGTTCGATAAGTTTTTCGCGGGCCGTACGAAATTCAAAATGCTGATCGTCGGCGCGGGTCACGGCTTTTCCCGCAACCATATCCTTTATGGCATCGAAAGCAGCGCCCTGCAACGCCTCCCTGGGCAAAAGCACTTCCCGCGGGGATATCCGCCCCATCTCGTTCCGAATGACATCCCATGTTTCGGATTGCGTCACACGAAATGCGCCGGTTGAAATATCTATGCAGGACAGGCCAATGGTGTCTCCGTTGCAACAGAGCGCCACAACAAAATTGTTGGATTTTTCATCGAGAAACGCTTCTTCGATAAGCATACCGGGGGTAATGACCTGAACCACCTCGCGTTTCACCAGTCCTTTGGCCAGAGAAGCGTCTTCGGTCTGATCGCAGAGAGCGACCTTGAATCCCTGATCTATCAATTTGGAAATATAGCCCTGAACCGCCCGGTACGGCACCCCGCACATGGGCACCGGAAATTCATCCGTCTTGTTTCGTGAGGTCAGTGCAATATCGAGAATGGGGGAGGCAATCCGCGCATCTTCAAAGAACATTTCATAAAAATCCCCCATTCGGTAAAATAACAGCGCATCAGGGTTCTCGCTTTTGATCGCGAGATATTGTTTCATCATGGGGGTGGTTTGAGAGGGGTGCATAGGGGAAAGCGACCAGTCAGGTTGTTGTCATGTGTTCTCCGCGGAAGATTCCGGCTGCCGGGGTTCCTGCGGTTGGGATTCTTGCGGTTGGGGCGCCGCCGCCTGGAGCTTGCCGAGTTCAGTCTTGAGTGAGGCTATGGTTTTTTCATGACCACGGATGGTTTCATTCAGGTTTCGGGTGGTTTTTCCTGTTTTGAACCGGTACGGCAGCGTCAAAAAGTAGGCGATCAAAAAGCCTGTCAAAAAAAACGCCAGAATCAGAATTCCGTTGGAAATTTCGCTGTAATGGTAGTCCCCCAAAATCCAGAGGCTGAGCTGAATATCGGGTTTGTTCATCAGAGATTGCTGATTCTGATAGATAACCAGAGCAACAAACCCCGCCAACACCAGAGAGACAACGATTTTGATTTTTTTCATGGACAGAGTTCCTTTATCGGTGCGGCTACACGGCCCATCCTGTCAGATGGACGGATCCAGCATCGAAAACAGCGGCTTCAGAGAATGATACGTGGCCATCAGGTGTTCTGGAATCACTCGGATATCCGCAAAAACCGTCAATGCGTTGGTGTCACCGAACCAGCGGGGGACGATATGAAAATGCAGATGTTCTTCGACACCAGCACCGGCCACTTTGCCCAGATTAAGCCCCACATTGAACCCATCGGGTTTCATGACCTCCTTTTCAATCCGGACCGCATGTTCTACGGTAGCCAGCATATCCCGCATTTCATCCCGCGTCAGTTGATCGAGCCTTGACAGGTGACGCACCGGCGCAACCAGCAGATGTCCGTTGATATAAGGATACTTGTTCATCACCACCATCGTGGTGGCGCCTTTGTACAGAGTGAGGTCGTCGTGCAGCGACAGCGCGTTGCAGAAGACGCAGCCTTCTTCTTTTTCTCCCTTGATATACTCGATGCGCCAGGGAGCCCACATGGTTTCCACAATCGTTTTCCTCCTTCCGAAACGTCAAAAACGACATTTTGCCTGTTCGATCCAGGCACTGCCTGCAACTTACGATGTCAGCGGTAAAAACTCAACAATTTTTTCCCTGAAGCGGGATCAGTTCCAAATCTCCCCAAAGCCCCATGTCCTTTCCCAGAATAACAACCAGGCCGGTCACGCCAGGGATATTTTTCCCGAACTCGATGGCGGACTGAATATCTCTGGGGGTCTGTACGCGATTGCCCACCGCGGTCGCGACCGCATCCGCCAGCGCGCAGGAAGCGGACATTACACATACGGCGTCGGCTTTTCCGAAACTCAGGGAATGCCCGATGGTTCCCGAAGACGTACAGAGAGAAACCGGACAACTGTCTGACGCCACCCGAAGCCCGACCTTCAGACTTAGTGGTGATTTTCCGGCGTAAATACCCGCTGTTACAGGTTCATGGGT
>JAJYBO010000088.1 GCA_021778975.1 Deltaproteobacteria bacterium | reverse complement strand
GAAATATAAACAGCTTAACTTTGACGACTTCGTAAAAAGTCCGGATGCTGCGTTGCGCTGCATCCTTCGTCGTTGCGGCGTACCATAAGTACGCCTCACTCCTCAGAATTTGCGCGCCTTGCCTGCGGCCTTTTTACAAAGTCGTCCGAAATTCGGCTTTTTACGAGAACATCATTTTAACGCCCTCGTCCGAAAGCTCGATATAAATAAATCACCCCTATAATCAGGAGGTTTGGATGAAATGTATGATCGGTTCCATCGTAATGGCGCTGGCGGTCGTTACAGGTTCCGCCGCCGGTGATATCTATAACTGGAAAGATGAAAACGGTGTACAGCATTTTTCCAACTCTCCGGTGACATCTCAGGGCAAAGCACAATCTCCTGTGCAGGTCGGAAAAGAAACCGATTATGTGGCGCCGCCGGACGCGCCGCCAGAAAAGAAATCTTCACGACGAACGCAAGTCCGCGACGATGAAAGGCGGACCATCAAAACGAGCCGCGAAGATGAACCGCCGCTCAAAAGTACAAGAAAAACCCACAGAAAGCGATCCCGCACCAAAACGACCATTCCTCCATACGATATCAACTGGTCAAGCCCCAGTATTGACGCCTCCAATACCATCGTTTTGACCGGAACGGTCTATGGCGGTAATTTTTGCAAGAAGCTCCTGATATCTGTGCATCTTGTGGATGATTATGGTCATAAAGCCCATATTTACTGCGAAGCCAGCGATGTCGGCGGTTCGGGATCCCGCATTGCACGAGGTGCTATCCGAACCAAATACCACAGCCAGAACTGGAAAGTCATCAAACAATCCACAAGCTGTATGGCTCGATAAAGCCAGTTTCCAGAATGTTCCACCGATGACCCGTATTTCCAACAGCGTTGCCCGTGTTTTTCAGGGAGAGATGGCCTCGTCCATCTCTCCGGCCTTACCTTTCCAAGATCATTTCTTGATTTCATACGCCAAAAATCAGAAAACCGCTTTTTCCCGGCCATCCCTCGCCGGAAGATGACGATGACCGTTCCTCATGATTTGTGCGCCTTGCCTGCGGCTTTTTTACACAGCCGTCCGAAAATTGATTTTTTACGGGAGCATCAATTTTATTTGACATCGAAATACGAATTTAATAAACATGCAATTAAAATAATTATTTTAATCGTGGATTCGATACTGGAAACACAGGGTGTTTTTCGGAGATCGAACTCCGCCAGGCGCATATAGCGACCAATACGGCATAAAGATTGCTATGGGAAATTTTTGAAAGCACAATTTTGATGCTCTCGTAAAAAGCCGAATTTGATGTCATAACAGGAGAGGCATGGCATGCAGCCCCAATTTTCTACAGATTCTTTGGGTCAACCACTTCACAAGATGGTGATTACCGGCACGGGCCGGGCGGGTACGACATTTCTGGTGCAGCTTCTGACGGCGCTGGATATTGATACGGGTTTCAGAGACATTCACGATGGCGTTTATGAAAATTGTCATGCCGGCATGGAGACGGATATTCGCGATCCATCATCGCCGTATATCGTCAAGAACCCATCGCTCTGTGATGAACTGGCCGGGATTGTGGCGTCCGGAACTTACGTGATAGACCATGTGTTCATTCCGATCCGTGACCTTGAGGCCGCGGCTTTGAGCCGGGTTTCCGTATTCTGTGAAGCCCGCGATACACGGAAAGGGTGGATACGCCAGTTGCGGACGGCTTTCAAACACAAAAAAGCGGTGCCAGGAGGGTTGATCGGCACCGACAACCCGAAAGAACAGTTGCCGATTCTGGCGGAAAAATTGTATCGGCTGATCTATGCCATCACCCTGTTCGATATTCCGCACACATTGCTTCACTTTCCCAGAATCACTCAGGATTCGTGGTATCTTTACCGAAAGCTGGCGCCAATTGTCGCTGATATGGACTATCCCCGGTTCAAGAGGGCCTTTGACGACGTGGTGCAGCCGGCGCTTGTTCATAATTTTACCGCACTTTCATCGTCATCCCCGATGACATCGGCGCCGTCGTTTCAGGACGCCGCGTGTATGATGTCATGATAAGCGCAATAATTATCCAATGATGGGTAGTTAATATTCAGTCGTTCACAACTGAGGATTTTATAATGAGTGACGCCTTTCCCGTTACTAACCCCATCCCCCCAATGCCGTCCGGAAAAAAATGCCGATGGTTGCCGGTGTTGCTGCTTGTCCTGATGTTCGCGGGTGCGGGCGGTTATATTTTCTGGAGGATCAAAGCGTATGCGGCTATCGAAGCACAGCAGCGCCAGCAGGGTCCGCCGCCTGTTTCCGTTCTGGCGGAACCGGCGGGAAAAGAAAATATGAACGCCTATCTGACCGGCATTGGCGCCGTGACGCCGCTGAATACGGTGACAGTCAGAAGCCGGGTGGACGGCCAGCTCATGAATGTTTTCTTTAAAGAGGGGCAGACGGTTACGCAGGGAATGCTGCTGGCGACCATTGACCCGCGTCCGTTTCAGGTGCAGTTGATTCAGGCGCAGGGACAGATGGCGCGCGATCAGGAGCTTCTCAACAACGCCCGGCTGGACTTGAGCCGTTACAAGACGCTCTGGGCGCAGAATTCCATCCCGAAACAGCAGCTCGATACGCAGGATGCGCTGGCGCGCCAGTATGAGGCCGCCGTGAAGATAGACCAGGGCCAGATCGAAAGCGCCAAACTGCAATTGATCTATAGCCGGATTACCGCTCCGGTCAGTGGCCGCGTGGGGTTGCGGCAGGTAGATCCCGGTAACATTGTACACGCGTCCGATACCGGCGGGCTGGTGGTGATTACCCAAATTCAGCCGATATCGGTTATTTTTTCGTTACCCGAAGATGTCATACCGCAAGTGATGACCCGCCTGAAAAGCGCGGAAAAACCGTCGGTGAAGGTTTATGACCGGAACATTCAGCAGAAACTGGCGACTGGCGTACTGGAAACCGTTGACAACCAGATTGACCCGACAACCGGCACCGTGAAGCTCAGGGCTGTTTTCTCCAATCGTCACAACGAACTGTTTCCCAATCAGTTTGTCAATGTAAAACTGCTGATCGCTGTCGAACAGGGGGCGACCACGGTGCTGTCCTCCGCCATTCAGCGAAGCCCCCAGGGAACTTTCGTATATGTTGTAAAACCGAATAAAACCGTGGTGATGCAGCCGGTTACGGTCGGCCTGATTCGAGGGGAAAAAGCGTCCATTACATCCGGGATCAAAGAAGGCGAACTCGTGGTGGTGGATGGCGTCGAACGACTCCGAAACGGCAGTCGGGTGGAGCTGAAGACGCCAGCCAATGAAGACCATCCTGAAGCGAATCCCCGCACGAGCGACCATTCATGAATATTTCACGGTTGTTCATATTGAGGCCGGTGGCGACGACGCTGCTCATGGTGGCCATCGTTCTGGCCGGTTTTGCGGCATATCATCAGTTGCCGGTGTCCGCGCTGCCTCAGGTGGATTATCCGACCATACAGGTGCGCACCTTTTATCCGGGCGCCAGCTCCGATGTCATGGCGTCTTCCGTCACGGCGCCGCTCGAACGGCAGTTCGGCCAGATGCCGGGCCTGACCCAGATGACCTCCAGCAGCTCTCAGGGCAGTTCGGTCATTACACTTCAGTTCAGCCTCGACCTTGCCCTGGATGTCGCCGAACAGCAGGTGCAGGCGGCCATCAACGCCGCTTACACCTATCTTCCGAAGGATTTGCCCAATCCGCCGGTTTACAGCAAGGTCAACCCCGCGGACGCGCCGGTCTTGAGCATATCGCTGACATCGGACGTGCTGCCGCTGCCCCAGGTGGAAGATATGGCGGATACGCGTTTCGCCCAGAAAATTTCTCAACTGCCCGGGGTGGGGCTGGTCAGCATCAGCGGCGGTCAGCGGCCCGCCGTGCGCGTTCAGGCCAATCCGACGGCTCTGGCCGCATACGGACTCACGCTGGAAGATCTGCGCTCGGTCATTATGGCCGCCAATGTCAATCAGGCCAAAGGCAGTTTTGACGGCCCCCGGCAGTCCTATATCATCGGGGCGAATGACCAGTTATTGTCCAGCAAAGATTATCGGTCTTTGATGGTCGCGTATAAAAACGGCGCGCCGGTTTTTCTGAAGGATGTGGCGGATGTCGTTGACGATGCCGAAAACATCAACCAGGCGGCGTGGGTCAACCAGTCTCCTGCGGTCATCGTCAATATCCAGCGTCAGCCGGGCGCCAATGTCATCGAGGTGGTGGACCGGATCAAAAAGCTGCTGCCCCAGTTGATCGAATCGCTGCCGCCATCCATTCATGTTTCCATCCTGACGGACCGGACGGTCACGATCCGTGAATCGGTGAAGGACGTTCAATTCGAACTGATGCTGTCCGTGGTGCTGGTGGTGCTGGTCATATTTCTGTTTCTTCGAAACCTGCCGGCCACCATCATTCCCAGTGTGGCGGCGCCGCTGTCGCTGGTCGGTACGTTCGGCGTCATGTATTTGCTCGGTTTCAGCCTGAACAATCTGACGCTGATGGCGCTGACCATTTCCACGGGCTTTGTGGTGGATGACGCCATTGTC
The DNA here is from genome assembly GCA_021778975.1 of Deltaproteobacteria bacterium. Taxonomy (GTDB): domain Bacteria; phylum Desulfobacterota; class Desulfobacteria; order Desulfobacterales; family Desulfatirhabdiaceae; genus RAAP-1. The sequence continues at coordinate 5,570 of JAJYBO010000088.1, read as the reverse complement.
ATGATCGAGAATATCGCCCGTTATGTCGAAGAAGGCGATCCGCCGCTTCAGGCGGCCTTGAAAGGCGCCCAACAGATCGGGTTCACGATTCTGTCTTTAACGGTATCGCTGATCGCGGTTCTGATTCCGCTCCTGTTTATGGGGGATGTGGTGGGACGGCTCTTTCGGGAGTTTGCTGTCACGCTTGGGGTGACCATTCTCATTTCAGCGGTGGTGTCGCTGACGCTGACCCCGATGATGTGTTCGCGAATTCTCAAACATGTTCCGGAAGATCGTCAGGGGAAATTTTATCATGTGTCCGGAAGGCTGTTTGACCGGATTATCGCGGCTTACGGCCGCAGTCTGCAATGGGTGCTGCGCTACAAGAAAACCACGCTGGCTGTGGCGGCGGGGACGCTGGTGCTGACCGTGGTCGTATATATCATGATTCCCAAGGGTTTTTTTCCTGTGCAGGATACCGGCGTCATTCAGGGCATCTCCGAGGCCCCGCAGTCCGTTTCGTTCACGGCCATGGCCGCACGCCAGCAGGCGCTGGCCAAAGTCATCCTGAAAGATCCGGCGGTCGAGAGTCTGTCGTCATTCATCGGCGTTGACGGCATCAACACGTCGTTAAACAGCGGGCGAATTCTGATCAATCTGAAGCCGCTCGACCAGAGGCGTATCAACGCCATCGAGGTGATCCGCAGGTTGCAGCAAAAACTGGCGACGGTTCCGGGTATTTCACTGTTCATGCAGCCGGTTCAGGATCTGACGGTGGACGCCAGGGTGAGCCGCACCCAGTATCAGTACACGCTGGAAGACCCCAACAGCGACGAACTCAAAACGCTGGCGCCCCGGGTGACGGACAGGCTCAAGGCTCTTCCCGAACTGCGGGATGTGAGCAGCGATCAGCAGGACAACGGGCTTCGGATCGTGCTGAACATTGACAGAAATACGGCCTCCCGTTTCGGCATTACGCCTCAGAATGTGGACGATGCGCTCTATGACGCCTTCGGTCAGCGCCAGATATCCACCATCTTCACGGAACTGAATCAGTACCGGGTTGTCCTGACGGTTGCGCCTGGGTTTGGCCGGCATCCGGCGGGGCTTCAGGATATTTACCTGAGATCGTCGTCCGGCGGACGGGTGCCGCTGAGCGCTATCACCACGTTCAAAGAGACCCGGGGGCCGCTGGTCATCAATCGGCAGGGGCAGTTTCCGGCGGTGACCGTATCGTTCAACCTGGCGCCCGGCATGTCGCTGGGCCGGGCGGTGGACGCCATCGAAACCGCAACCCGTCAGATGAAGCTTCCCGCCAGCATCGCCGGCAGTTTTCAGGGAACGGCCGAGGCGTTCAAGGCATCCCTGGCCAACGAGCCGATTCTGATACTGGCGGCGCTGATTACGGTGTATATCGTTCTGGGTGTACTCTATGAAAGTTATATTCACCCCATCACCATTTTATCAACGCTGCCATCGGCCGGTGTCGGAGCGGTGGTGTCGCTGATGCTTTGCCGTACAGATCTGAGCGTTATCGCCATTATCGGTATTATTCTGCTGATCGGCATTGTCAAGAAGAACGGCATCATGATGGTGGATTTCGCGCTCGATGCGGAAAGGAGCGAAGGCAAGTCGCCGCAAGAGGCCATCTACCAGGCATGTCTGCTGCGCTTCCGGCCGATCATGATGACGACAATGGCCGCGCTGTTGGGCGCCCTGCCTCTGGCGATGGGGACTGGCGTCGGTTCCGAACTGCGGCGTCCCCTGGGAATTTCCATTATCGGCGGGCTGATTATCAGTCAGGTTCTGACACTTTATACGACGCCGGTGATTTACCTGGCGTTCGACCGGATTCTCCGCCGGCATGTCCACACACCGGCGGGATAAAATGAATTTTTCCGCCACATTCATCCACAGGCCGGTCGCCACCACGCTCATCACCATCGGCGTCGTTCTGGCGGGCGTCATTGGGTTCAGGCTGATGCCGGTATCGCCGCTGCCGCAGGTGGATTTTCCGACCATTTCAGTGTCGGCAAGCCTTCCGGGCGCGGATCCGGATACGATGTCCACATCGGTGGCAGCGCCGTTGGAGCGACAGTTCGCGCGCATCGCCGGGATTACGGAAATGACATCCACCAGCTATCGCGGTTCCACCGGCATCACCCTGCAATTCGATTTGAGCCGAAACATTGACGGTGCGGCCCGAGATGTGCAAGCGGCCATCAACGCCGCCAGAAGCACCCTGCCGGCCAATCTTCCCAGCAATCCCACCTACCGCAAGGTGAACCCGGCCGATGCGCCGATCATGGTGCTGGGTCTGATGTCCCAGACCGTATCCAGAGCCGTGATGTACGATGTGGCCTCATCCGTTCTGGCGCAGAAACTTTCCCAGATCAGGGGGATCGGCCAAGTGTTTATCGGCGGTGGCGCGCTGCCGGCGGTGCGGGTGGAGGCCAATCCCGTGGCTCTCAGCCGCTATGGCGTCGCACTGTCTCAGGTTCGCGCGATGCTGGCGGCCACCAATGTCAACAAGCCCAAGGGAACACTGTCCGATAGAGACAAGAACCTGGAAATCCATGTCAACGATCAGCTCTTCAAGGCCGCCGATTACAGAAATCTGGTGTTGACATACCGGAACGGCGCCGCTGTCCGGCTCAGTGATGTGGCGCATGTCGAAGATTCTGTCGAAGATATCCGCACCATGGGGCTTGTCAACGGCAAGCCGGCGGTCATGGTGGTGATTTTCCGCCAGCCGGGCGCCAATATCATCGAAACGGTGGATAGCGTCCGCGCGCTCATGCCGCAGTTCGCCGCCATGGTGCCACAGGGCGTCCAGCTTTCGGTGGTGGTGGACCGAACGCCGCCAATCCGCGGTTCGCTGCGGGATGTGGAAATTTCGCTCTTGCTGTCCGGGGTGCTGGTGATTCTCGTGATTTTCTGGTTTCTCCGCAATGTCCGCGCCACGGTCATTCCGGCAATGGCGGTGACGGTGTCCATCGTCGGCGCCTTCGCGGTCATGTACCTTTTCGGGTATTCTTTAGACAATCTGTCACTGATGGCGCTCACCATTTCAACCGGCTTTGTGGTGGATGACGCCATTGTGGTGATCGAAAATATCACCCGTTACCGTGAAATGGGGCAGACGCCTTTGCAGGCGGCGCTGTCGGGTTCTCAGGAAATCGCCTTTACGGTGCTGTCCATGAGCGTTTCTCTGATTGCCGTGTTCATTCCCATTCTTTTGATGGGCGGTATGGTGGGGCGGCTGTTTCAGGAATTCGCCGTCACCCTGTCTGTGGCGATTCTGGTGTCTCTGGTCGTCTCGTTGACCGCCACCCCTGCGATGTGCGCCGGTTTGCTTCGCGATGAAAGCACGCGGGTTCACGGAAAAATGTACCGCGCCAGTGAGCGGATGTTTACGTTTCTCCACAGCACTTACAGCAGCGCCTTGCGCTGGGCGCTGAATCATTCCCGCATCATGCTGGGAATCACGCTGGCGATGGTGGCGGTGAACGGCGTCCTCTTTGTGATCGTTCCCAAAGGGTTTTTTCCGGAACAGGATACGGGCCGGATCATCGGTAATGTTCAGGCGTCTCAGGATATTTCTTCCAATTTGATGCAAAAAAAATTGACCCGGATTGTTGATATCGTCCGTAAAGATCCGGATGTAAAATATGTGACAGGGTTTACCGGCGGCGGCATTACCACCGTCAACACCGCCCGCATGTTCATCACCCTGAAAGGATTCAATACGCGAAAAGACACTTCCAATCAGGTCATTGCCCGGCTGCGCAAACAACTGGCGCATGTTGTCGGAGCGCCGACATTTCTTCAGCCGGTGCAGGATCTGCGGGTCGGGGGGAAAATCAGCAGCGCGCTGTATCAGTTTACGCTCCAGAGTGAAAACGTGAACGAACTGAACACATGGGCGCCCCGGGTCATGCAGAAAATGGCCACGCTTCCGGGGCTGGTGGATGTCAACAGCGACATGCAAAATCGGGGGTTGGAAGCCAGGCTGGTGATTGATCGGGCGACGGCTTCCCGTTTGGGAATCAGTTCTCAGCAGATTGACGAGACGCTGTATGACGCGTTTGGTCAGCGCCAGGTATCCATCATCTACACCCAGTTGAACCAATATCATGTGATTCTGGAGGCAGCGCCTCCTTTCTGGCAACATCCGGATACGCTGCGTAATATTTATGTGGCCTCGTCCAATGGCAAAATGGCGCCGCTCAGCGCTTTTACCTCCTATCAGCCGGGTGCCACCTCGCTGGCGGTCAACCATCAGGGGCAGTTTCCATCGGTGACAATTTCCTTTAATCTGGCGCCGGGAATGGCGTTGGGAAATGCGGTCAATGCCGTTGATGCCGCCATGAGTCAGATTGGTCTGCCCGCCAGCATTCAGGGAAAATTCGCCGGAACGGCCAGAGCGTTCGAAGATTCTCTCAAGAGCGAGCCATTTCTGATTCTGGCGGCTCTGGTGTCGGTCTATATCGTTCTGGGGATTTTGTATGAAAGCTATATCCATCCGCTGACCATTCTCTCCACGCTGCCGTCCGCGGGTATCGGAGCGGTGCTGGCGTTGATGGCGTTTCATACCGATCTGAACATGATCGCCATTATCGGGGTCATCCTGCTGATCGGTATCGTCAAGAAGAATGGTATCATGATGATTGATTTCGCGCTGACGGTGCAGCGCCGGGAAGGAAAAACCGCGACGGAAGCCGTCTATCAGGCATGTCTGCTGCGGTTTCGTCCGATCATGATGACGACAATGGCGGCCATTCTGGGGGCGGTGCCGCTGGCGATGGGGATGGGCATTGGCGGTGAGTTGCGGCGTCCTCTGGGAATTTCGATTGTCGGCGGGCTGTTGTTCAGTCAATTGCTGACCCTGTTTACCACGCCGGTCGTGTATATCTATCTGGATCGGTTTCGCGCCTGGCTGGAGGCAAGACGCCGGAAAAAACCGGTCATGGCAATCGTTCGATAATGGTGGAGGCGCAAATGCGTTTTTCTATAAAGAGTGTGATGGGGGCTGTCATCATGGCAGGCATGTTGGGGCTGACAGGATGCGCGGCAGGCCCTGATTATGTGAAACCCGCGGCTGTCGCCAGAATGCCTGCGGCGTATAAGGAGATGGCCGGCTGGAAGGTGGCGCAACCGGAGGACGGCGGGATATCCGAACAGTGGTGGACGATTTATAACGACCCGCAACTGAATGCGCTCGAAGAAAAGGTGGTGATTGACAACCAGAATATCAAAGCCTACGAAGCCGCTTTCCGCCAGGCTCAGGCGCTGGTGCAATCCGCCCGCGCCGGATATTTTCCGACACTGACGGCCGGCGCTTCGGCGATCGGAACCCGCACATCCGCCAACCTGAGCGGCAGCAACGCCGGCAAGGAGTCAACGGATTTTCAGCTTCCGTTCAGCCTGGCCTGGGAGGCGGACATATGGGGCAAAATCCGCAAAAGTGTCGAGGCCAGTGAGGCCGGCGTGCAGGCCAGCGCCGCGGATCTGGCGGCTGCGACACTCAGCGCCCAATCCGAGCTGGCTGTGGATTATTTTCAGTTGCGGGTTCTTGACGCTCAGAAAAA
>JAJYBO010000087.1 GCA_021778975.1 Deltaproteobacteria bacterium | reverse complement strand
TTATGATGCTAATTATTTGAAATTAAATGGTTTTTGAATAGACAATAACAATATTAGTTTTTCCAATAGGTTATGTTTATCCTGATAAGTTTGTCCAAAGTCCAAAGATAGGCAATTGCGTATTTATTTCTTGACAACGGATAAAAAACGCTATAGATCAATACCAAAATTGGTATTACCAATACACAACAAACCACCATAGCAAGAAGGAGGCGCAACATGACATGGACAATGGCAACCAATCCGCTTAACAACATCGGTCTTTCCGCTCTGGCGGCGGCCGTACCAATTCTATACCTGTTCTGGGCGTTGGCTTACAAACGCATGAAAGGACATATTGCAGCGGTCAGTGCGGTGATTATCGCTATTCTCATCTCTGTAACGGTATATGGTATGCCCATAAAATTAGCGGCTCTGTCAACGTTCAACGGTATGTTGTTTGGCCTCTGGCCTGTTGCATGGATCGTGGTGACCGCTGTCTTTATTTACAACCTGTCGGTGAAAACCGGGCAATTCGAAATCATCAAAAATTCCCTGGCGTCTATTTCGGATGACCGCAGGCTTCAGGCCATGCTGATCGCTTTTTCCTTTGGGGCGTTTTTAGAAGGTGCAGCGGGGTTCGGGACGCCGGTGGCCATATCCGCCGCCATGCTGGTGGGGCTGGGCTTTAATCCGCTATACGCCGCCGGGCTTTGTCTGCTGGCCAATACCGCGCCGGTGGCTTTCGGGGCGATCGGCATTCCGATTGTGGTCGGCGCGCAGGTTTCGGGAATGCCCCTGATGGCGCTGAGCCAGATGGTCGGACGCACCCTTCCGTTTATCAGCATCCTGGTGCCCATGTATCTGGTGATATTGATGAGTGGCTGGAAAAATGGTATGGAAGTATGGCCGGCGGGTCTGGTCTGCGGCGGCTCTTTCGCTCTGACCCAGTGGCTGACCTCCAATTTTCTGGGGCCGCTGCTGCCGGACATTCTGGCGTCCATTGTATCCATCGTCTGCATGGTGATCTTTCTGAAAAAGTGGCATCCCAAAAACATCTGGCGGTTTGCCGATGAACCCGCCAGCCAGGGAAGGGAAGTGCTGAAATATTCCGGCGGGCAGGTGTTTCGCGCCTGGGCGCCGTTCATCATTCTGTCGCTGTTCGTGGCGGCGTGGGGCATCAAACCTGTCAAAGAGGCTCTCGATTACTTCACCCTGATCAATTTCAAAATTCCGGGGCTGGATAAAATGGTTATTGGCGGAAATGGCCCCATCCCGGCTGTTTATGGACTCAATATTCTGAGCGCCGCGGGGACGGCTATTTTACTGGCGGGGTTGTTTTCTGTTCCGGTGATGGGGGCTTCCGTGGCGACAGCCGTCGAGGTGGCCGCAAACACTGTTTATACCCTGCGCTGGGCTGTGGTGACAATTTCACTGGTTTTAGGATTTGCCTATATCATGAATTTTTCCGGCATGACGGTTACGCTGGGAAATGCTTTCGCATCCACGGGAAAATTATTTCCGTTCTTCTCGCCGTTTATGGGGTGGTTAGGGGTATTCATGACGGGGTCGGATACTTCGGCCAACGCTTTGTTTGGAAAGCTTCAGCATATCACGGCCTCCAAGATCGGGGTGGATCCGCTGGTGACAGTTTCCGCCAATACCTGCGGCGGCGTGTGCGGCAAGATGATTTCTCCGCAGTCTCTGTCCGTGGCGACGGCGGCTGTCGGGCTTGTCGGTAAGGAAGCCGATATTTTCAGATTCACGTTCAAGCACTCTCTGGTGCTGACAGGGGTTGTTGGCCTTATGACCATGGCACTGGCGTATGGCGTTACCTGGATGGTGCCCCAATATGTCATTGCGACTGCCTCGGCCGCGGCAAAAGCAGCGGCGGCTGCGCCGGCGTTTCCGTCTCAGGGTCTGTTTTATTTAGTGATAGCAATGTTTGTGGTGGTGATCGTGGCGATATCATCTCGGGTGATGGGCGGCAAAACAGCGTGATAAGCGGTGTCAGAGCCAACTATGAAAATGGTGTTCACAGAGCGCAGGAGTCTGCAGGAGTCTGTATGATACATAACAACCTTGCGATGATGTTTCGGGAAAGGGCTGAACGGGTGCAGGCGGTGACGGCGTCTGTCCACAATATGGACGATGTGTTTCGCTATGTCATAGACCAGACATTGAAGGAAAATGGTAATACCATTGTGGCTCCTGATCTGGATGCGCTTCAGCTTCAGAAGTTGGAGGATTTATGCCAGGCATCCGGGCTGCGCCTTCTGCATCCGCCGTTCAGAAACCATACCGGCGACATTCATACGGCGCTGACCGGCGCCAATTGGGCGATCTCCGAAACCGGCACACTGGTTTTAGATTCTGGTTCGGAAGACATCCGGATTGCCACAATGCTCAGCGAAACTCACATCGCCTGGATATCGGCCTCCCGGATTGCGCCGGATGCATCCGCTCTGGCCGCATATCTGCGCGGGAAAATGGCGTCGCCTCCGGGGTACATGGCGTTTATCACCGGCCCCAGCCGCACCGCGGATATCGAGCGCGTACTGGCCATCGGGGTACACGGCCCCCAGCGGCTTCACATTCTTGTCATGGAGGATGACCCGTCATGATTCAGACCGCCCAAGACATGAAAACCTACAGGAAGAAAATCCACAAAGCGCTGGGAAACCAGTTTCTCCGAAAGGCGCTGGACAATTTCGCATCCTCTTATAAAGCTTCCCGCGTCAAAGCTTTTGAGGGCATTGATCTGGAAGCCCTGAGATGCCGGATTGCAGACAACAAAGATCATGCCCTGCCGCATCTGGAGAGCCTCTTTCAGCAGTTCAAAGAGAAAGCGGAGGCGGCCGGGGCCGTGGTGCATCTGGCGGCAACCGCGGCGGAGGCCAATGATATCATTGCGCAGATTGCCAGAGATAACGGCGTTCGCGCCATCGTCAAATCCAAATCAATGACCGCCGAGGAAATCCACCTGAACGACCATCTGGAGGCCGAGGGGTTTACGGTGACAGAGACCGATCTGGGCGAGTGGATTATTCAACTGCGCCATGAGGGGCCGTCGCATATGGTCATGCCAGCCATCCACCTGTCCCGTCGTCAGGTGGGCGGGCTCTTCACCGATGTCACCGGACGGCCCGTTGATCTCGAAGACATTGACCGTATGGTCAAGGTGGCCAGAAAAGAGCTGCGCCCCGCGTTTCTGGCGGCGGACATGGGGGTCAGCGGCGCCAATTTCGCCATCGCCGACACCGGAACGATAGGACTGGTCACCAACGAGGGCAATGCCAGGCTGACGACGACGCTGCCTCGGGTTCATGTGGCGCTCGTGGGGTTAGACAAACTGTTGCCAAATCTGGAAGCTGCTTTGGATATCCTGAAAATCCTCCCCAGAAACGCTACGGGACAGGCCCTGACTTCCTATGTCACCTGGATTACCGGCGCTGTGGAATGCGCCGCTTCTTCCACCGGTAAAAAAATTCTGCACATCGTGTTTCTGGACAACGGCCGGCTGGCGCTGGCGCGTGATCCCGTTTTCTCGGAGGCGCTTCGCTGCATCCGGTGCGGGGCTTGCGCCAACGTTTGCCCGGTCTATGGCAAGGTCGGGGGGCATGCGCTGGGACACGTCTATATCGGCGCCATCGGACTGATTCTGACCTACTTTTATCACGGAAAAAACAATGACAGGGCCATTGTCCGGAACTGTCTGAACTGTCAGGCATGCAAATCCGTGTGCCCCGCCCACATTGATCTTCCGTATCTCATCAAACAGGTATATGGCAATGTTCTGAAAGACGACGGCGTAAAACCCGCGAAGAACACGATTCTGTCGTTTGCCATGAAAAACCGGAAGCTGTTTCACGGTATGCTGCGGATGGCCTCGGTGCTTCAGAAGCCCATCGTGCAAAAAGATGCGGGCGTTTTGCGGCATCTGCCGTTTGTGTTCGGAAAATCACAGGATTTCAGAACACTGCCGGCTCTGGCCGAAACACCGTTTCGGGAGCAGTGGCCGTCGTTGCGTCCCCGGATATCCGAACCGGTGTACCGGGTAGCGCTTTTCGGTGGGTGTCTGGTTGATTTTGTATCTCCGGAACAGGCAGTGGCGCTGATGAAGCTGCTGACGGTGCATCATGTGCAGATGGAATATCCCATGGGGCAGACCTGTTGCGGTCTGCCCGCCGTGATGATGGCCGAAACAGAAACTGCTGTCGAGGTGGCGATTCAGAACCTTCAGGCGATGTCTCCCTGTCAGTATGACTACATCCTGGTGCTGTGCGCCTCCTGCGGGTCTCATCTGAAAGAGGGCTACCGCCGGCTGTTGGCGTCAAAACCGGAACTGGCGGAGACATTGAAAACGTTTCAGAGCAAGATCATGGATTTCAGCTCGTTCATGGTCAATGTGCTGAAGGTGGATCCTCAAAAATTTGTTCAGACGCATACCAGCGTCGCGTATCACTCACCCTGCCATCTGTGCCGGGGGCTGGGGGTGACGCGAGAGCCGCGTGAATTGCTCAGGACAGCCGGCCTGAACTACATTCCTTGCGCGGATGAAGACGTCTGCTGCGGGTTCGGCGGCTCTTATTCACTGGATTTCCCCGAAATCTCGGCGGCCATTTTGAACCAGAAGCTGGATCATGTCGAAAGCACCGGCGCTGAGATTTTGGTGACGGATTGTCCGGGATGCGTTTTGCAGCTTCGCGGGGGAATGAACCAACGCGGCGGCCGTGTCCGAGTACGGCACATCGCTGAAGTTGTCGCGGAAAACCTGAAGCCGCGTTGATTCCGGCGGACGTGTTTGTCACCGACGGGTGTAGGGGCAACCCTGGCGGTTGCCCTTTGGTCATATTGCGCCGGTTGCCCCTTTGTCCATGTTGCGCCGGAAATACCTCATGAATCAACCCTGGACGCCTGCCGTCGAGGAAGGAGACTCAACGATGATATCCAAAACCCTGATCAGGGAATTTGAAACGCTTCTGGGAGCTGAAAACGTCAAGACCCAAGAAGCCGATTGCATGGCCTACGCCTATGACGCCGCGGTGCTGCCGCCGGTGATGCCCTCCATTGTGCTGCGTCCTTCAGACAGCGACGCCTTGGGAAAAACCATCCGCCTGTGCAACGACAACCGTCTTCCTGTTACGGTGCGCGGCGCAGGCACCAATTTGAGCGGCGGTACAATTCCGTCGCTGGGCGGGGTGGTACTGCTCACCACCGGGATGAACCGCATCCTCGAAATCAACGAAGCGGATCTCTACGCCGTCGTACAGCCGGGGGTGGTAACCGCAAAGTTTGCTGCGGCCGTTCAAGCAAAAGGGCTGTTTTATCCACCGGATCCCGGCAGCCAGGCCGTATCTACCATCGCTGGGAATGTGGCGGAAAACGCCGGAGGCCTGCGCGGTTTAAAATACGGCGTCACCAAAGACTACGTGATGGGCATGGATTTTTTCGATGCGAACGGCGATCTGATCAAAAACGGCTCAAAAACCGTCAAATGCGTCACGGGGTTCAATCTCGCGGGGTTGATGACCGCATCGGAAGGCTGCTTCGGCGTCTTCAACCGGATCATCCTGAAGCTGGTTCCGCCGCCTGCCGCCCAGAAAGCCATGATGGCGGTTTATGATTCGGAAGCGGGCGCCTCTCAAACCGTATCGGATATCATTTCAAACAAAATTGTTCCCTGTACGCTGGAGATTCTGGACAACTTCACCATCCGGGCGGTCGAGGACTTCGCCCATGCCGGTCTGCCGACGGACGCCGCATCGCTTCTGCTGATCGAGGTGGACGGGCATCCGGCGCAGGTGGCGGAAGAAGCCGAAAAAGTGGAGACCATCTGCCGGAAAAACGGCTGCACCCGGTTTCAGGCGGCGCAATCCGCCGAAGAGCGCAACAAGGTCTGGGAGGCCCGGCGGGCGGCGCTGTCCGCACTGGCGCGTCTGCGCCCCACCACCGTTCTGGAAGACGCCACAGTGCCGCGCAGCCAGATTCCGCATATGGTCAGGGCCATCAACGAGGTCGCCAGAAAATACAGCCTGACCATCGGCACCTTCGGCCACGCCGGAGACGGCAACCTGCATCCCACTATCCTGACGGACAAGCGGGACAAAGCCGAGTGGCTGCGGGTGGAAAAGGCTATTGACGATATTTTCGATGCAGCGCTTTCGCTGGGAGGAACGCTGTCCGGCGAACACGGCATCGGTATCGCGAAATCCAAATATCTGGCCGGCGAAATCGGGGCGTCCTCCATTGAATATTGCCGAAAGATTAAGAAGGCCGTTGATCCCAACAATATATTGAATCCGGGAAAAGTGTTGCTCTCGTAACCATTCTATTTTAAGACGGATTTGTAAAAAGTTCGTCGGAGCCTGATATCATGAAAGACATCCAGCAGCTCACCACGATGCTGAAAACTCTGGAAGACCAGATGACGGTCTGTATGCACTGCGGGCTGTGCCAGTCCGTGTGCCCGCTTTATACCCAGACATTGAACGAGGCGGATGTCGCCAGAGGCAAGATATGCCTTCTGGGCGGGCTTTCCTCCAGAATGCTGGACGATGTGCAGGGTGTTAAAGACAGACTGGACCATTGCCTGATGTGCGGCTCGTGTGCGGCCAACTGCCCCAGCGGCGTCAATGCGTTGGAGATTTTTTTGAAAGCCAGGGTGATTCTGACGGCTTACCAGGGGCTTTCTCCTGCCCGGAAGATGATACTGCGGGGCGCGCTGGCGCATCCCCGCCTATTTGACCGGATTCTGGAGCTGGGCGCCAAGAGCCAGTCGCTGTTTTCTCAACCGGCCAGCGAGCTTCTGGGAACGTCGTGTTCCGAAGTCATGTCGCCGTTTATCGGCAAACGTCATTTCACGCCGCTGGCCGATGTTCCGTTTCACAAGCGGTGCGGCAGTATGGATACGCCTGTCGGAGCCTCCGGTCTGAAGGCGGCGTTTTATTACGGATGCCTGACCGATAAAATCTATCCGAATATCGGCGATGCCGTTCTGAAGGCGTTGCGGCATCACGGTGTCGGCGTCTGGATGCCGATTGAACAGGCGTGTTGCGGCATTCCGGCGCTGTCATCCGGAGATATTTCATCGTTCAAGAAACTGGTACGCGCCAACCTGAAAGCCTTCGGAAGCCGGGGTTTTGACGCACTGGTGACGCCGTGCGCCACCTGCACCTCGACGATCCGGGAGTTCTGGCCCATGTTCGCCGCCGAGTTTTCTGACGATGAGGCGGCGGACATCCGAACATTGGCGGCGAAAACCATAGACATCAGCGCATTTTTAGTGAACAGCGGCCTGATTTCAGACAATGCCAAGTTGTCCGCGGGCGCCGCGACAATGACCTACCATGATCCCTGCCATCTGAAAAAATCTTTAAAAATATCCGTGCAGCCGCGACGGCTGCTTCAGAGCAGCCCTTCATGCCGCTTTGTGGAAATGAATGCAGCGGATTCCTGCTGCGGCAGCGGCGGCAGTTTCAATCTTCTGCACTATGAAACATCCGCAGCCATCGGGATGCGAAAGCGTGACAACATCGTCGCATCGGGCGCAGCGACAGTCACCACCAGTTGCCCCGCCTGCATGATGCAGATGACGGACATGCTGTCCCGCCGGAAAGACGCCGTCACGGTGCGCCATGTCATCGAGGTGTATGCGGCGGACCTGGTGTAAAGGCGCAGGGTGGGGTTTCCCAAATGGTTTATTCTATATCACGCGTGCTTCATAGTTAAAATGTCGAGCAATATTAACCCAACTTTTTACTATAGCAGAAAGTCTTTCAACAACTTCATAGCCGAATAAAACTTCATCTACATAACCCATATGTAGTGTGTCAATTATTCTGCACAAATAGGATCGGCCACAATTCCACCATGTATAATGTGCATCAATCATCAGGTAATGTAAAATCTTGATATTTTCATGTTCATGTAATTCTTCGAGTTCCATCCCGTCGAGTAATGTTTCATAAATACTATCGGCTACACGACTTCCAAATGTTGTAGTATGGTAATACTCCTTAATTTCCCATACAGCAATAGGGTTTACAGGTCCCGGAAAGGCACCATCAACCCTTCTTGCCATGGTTCTTGTCGGAAAGCCATTGGTCGTGATTCTGATCAATTCTCTCGGATCGTAGTCACAAGAAAAATCATGTCTTGATATGTTTTTTTCAACAATCATGTTTATGATACCAGTAAAATATGCAGGTGCCTTTTTATCTCCTTTTTGTTTGTTCAGAGGAATTTGGCATTGTGGGTTATATTTGTCATGTAATTTGTGGAATATTTTTGCTGCTCTATTGACATCCATAAGCCGTGGTTCTACGAAATTATTTAGAATATCAGCTCTGTATTTAAAGTAATCAATCAACTCAGAAGCAATATCAGATGGTTTTCCTGTAGCATTAATGACTTTCTTATCATCTAAGTTTAACGATCTAAATGAGTTAACAATTTCATCTATGGTTGGAATTTTGATTTTGCCTTCATATCGTTCCGTATAACCTACACTTTGACTTATAGTTCGTACTGCCGCCCAAAAAGACTTGTTTTTATTTATGAATTGTTTATTCGGTTTCATTAATTCTTTTCTCAAATTTATTTATAAACTCTTCCATTGTAATTCTTAATGCCTGGCAAATGCGCCGTACTTCCAGGAAAGTCAATAAGCGTTCTCCCATTTCATATTTGCTCACAAATGATTGTGGTTGTCCAAGAATATCAGCCAGATCAATTTGGCGCAAACCAGCGTCATTCCTGATATCTTTTAAAAGCTGCTGAAATTTTTCTTGCAATGGGCTATATCTGTCTTTTTTCATACATTTTAGAATAAATCCTGTTGTGATATATCCCAAATTAGGATATGATATACTGAATACATATCAAGAGGTAACCATGCTCGTTCAAAAAAAATTATTTGACGATAGCAAGAATTTCGTTGTCAAACCATTCAAAATACAGCTTCTCAAGTGGATTGGAAACAAACAACGTTTCGCTCATGAAATAACATCATATTTTCCAACCAATTTTAAGCGATATTTTGAACCATTTCTTGGAAGTGGCGCTGTCTTGGGAACATTAGCTCCAAAAATTGGCCTGGGATCAGATGTTTTTCAACCACTGATGCAGATTTGGCATACATTGCACAACAATCCAGAAAAGCTCAAGGAATGGTATTCAGAAAGGTGGAACTTTATATATAACGTTGGAAAAGAAGAAGGTTATGAAAAAATAAAAACCTCATATAATGACAAACCTAATGGTCCCGATCTTCTTTTTCTTTGTCGGGCCTGTTATGGTGGCGTTGTAAGGTTCAGGAAAACCGATGGATACATGTCAACCCCTTGTGGAGTACACGATCCTATCTCTCCTGATAGTTTTGCAAATAGAGTTGAAATATGGCACAAAAGAATAAATGGCGTAAATTTTTTAGAACTACCTTTTGAAGAATCCATGAATATGGCAAGGAAAGGTGACCTCATATATTGTGACCCGCCTTACCGTCATAGCCAGGGCATTTTGTATAGAGGACAAGAATTTAATTTTGAAAAACTTCTTCAAATGATTGAAATATGCAAAAAAAGAGGAGTCTTTGTGGCATTAAGTATTGATGGAACAAAGAAGTCAGGATGTGTAGTTTGCGACATTCCCATTCCCAACGGTTTATTTGAACAAGAAATTTATGTAAATTGCGGGCGTTCAATGCTCAAACGATTTCAAATGGAAGGGAAAACCCTTGAAAGAGAAATCGTATCAGACCGCCTATTGCTCACTTATTGAAAAAGAACATCCCCTGTCCCTCTCAAGGGGGAATATAAAGCTGAGGCTTCCCCCTATAAATTTCAGCACAGGGTGTTCTTTATTGGAAATCACCCAAGAAAAGCATCATCAGTTAACTGTCATACAGATATCACGTACTTCTTTGAGTTCGAGAGCGATTTCTCGGTTGCGGCGAAAATCCTGCCGACGGGAATCTATTTCAAACGGAATATCGCGGTTTCTTCCATATTTTATCGCTGTGCGGATAATACCAATCCATTGACGTTGCTGATCCTCGAGTTCAAAAAACCGGTTACGAATTCGATCCAGTTCCTGATGGCAATAGGTCACAAAGCCTGCCGCATAAAAAACACTGTTTTTCAGATAATCCTCCAGCGCCTGGAGGTCATGGTTGATCTCGTTGATGACTTCATCGAAATTGCGCGGCTCCGGCGGCTTTCCGGTGGAATCGGGTTTAAATGGAACATTCGAGTTTGACTGGCTGCCACCAGGATATCGAAGCAGG
>JAJYBO010000086.1 GCA_021778975.1 Deltaproteobacteria bacterium | reverse complement strand
TTCATACCCCCTGAAACTGCCATCTATATATCCCGCTGCCAGGTCAACGATGGGGAGACTTCCCTGTTCACAGGCGGCGGTCAGAGCAACGATATCCGCGGCAATGCCAGGAAATGCTTCCTTGATCGCAGGCAGCATACATGTCCATGCGGTTTTCAGGGATTCTTTCCAGTATGTCGCCGGCAGGCTCGCCAGTATCGGAACGCCGGAAAGAAACCGTTTTCGGGCCTCCCCCATATCTTTTGCCAGATCATCCACATGGGCATCCATGTGAGCGGCGCATTGCGCTCTGCGACAAAAGAGGCTGGCGAAGGGGGTGACCAGATCATCCATGACAGGCCGCATCGCCAGAGCGATTTTGGCGGTTGATAAAATAGCCTGGATCGTCGCATTTTCATCCATCGTATTTGACTGCATGAGAAAACTCCATATTTGGACAATGAACATGCCTCCTGACTGGCGAATGGCCGCAGGAGGCATGGAAAGGGGAAGATGATTGCCGTTATCTCCGTAATACCGATGAAGCGGATTTTTTCACTGGCGCAAAGAGCTGCGCCAGAAACATCTTCCGGTTCATTCCGGAATCATTTTGGGCGACGCTGAACCTGTAATACTTTTGGGGATCGTCGGTCAGCAGATAGATGACGCTGACACTGTCCGGATCGGCCAGCATGGCTTTGGGAAATGTCTTTTTCACTTCTGCCAGATGGGCGCTGGCCATATCCAGCATCTGCTGACGTTCGCCAAAATTCAAGGCGCCTGTCGGGCATGCCTTCACGCAGGCCGGGATCAAACCGTGACTGACGCGGTCGAAACACATGGTGCATTTCGATATCTGGCCGGTTTTGGGATCTCTCCGGGGAATGTTATAGGGGCAAGCCTGCCGGATTTCTTCGAAATCTTTTTCGCTGATCTCTCGGGTTTTTTCGGTATAGATCACGGCGCCGGTCTGTTTATCGTGAATCATGGCGCCATCCACCAAAGCCCCTCCGACGGAAATACAGGGCGGATCCTGACAGTGACGGCACTGATCCGAAAAGAAAACCCATCGGACAGCATCCCCGTCTAAATATTCGCTGAACCGGACCAGCTTGTAGTTGTTGGGGTTCAGGTCCGGCGGATTCTGATGGGTTCCGGTCTGTTTGGTATGGTTGGCGGGCAGTCCGTTCCATTCTTTGCATGCGATCTGACACCCCCTGCAGGCCGTGCAGCGCGATGTATCAATAAAAAAAGATTTTGGCATGGTGTTCACTCCTTATGGTTCGGGCCAAAGAGACCCGATGGTTGTTGGCGTCAGGCGATCTCTGTAAGCTTTCCACTGGCTTTTTGAACATTGACCAGACAGGCTTTCAACTCGAAAATCGTTGTGTTGGGATCGGCCACAGACGGCGTCAGCCGGTTGGTGGAGTCGCCGCAGTTGGGGGTGGTCCAGCCATAACAGAACGGCATACCGACCAGGTGAACGGTTTTGCCCTGAACCGTGAGGGGTCGCATCCGAACAGTGACCATGGCAATGGCTTCGACTTTGCCCCGGATGTTTTCGACAATTACCCCGTCTCCGTTTTGAATGCCTTTTTCTTTGGCCAGCTCATGGCTCATTTCCACATAGAGCTGAGGCTCTGCTTCCAGCAGGTTGGGTACATTGCGGGTTTCGCCGCCGCCGCACCAGTGTTCGGTGAGGCTGTACGTGGTCAATACGATGGGGTACGCCGGATCGCCGGGTTTGACCAGTTTATCCAGTTCGCTGGTCACGGCCTTATATACCGGGCTGCTGAGTTGCGCCGAAAACGGATGTGAGGTTATGGGGGTTTCCACAGGTTCATAGTGTTCCGGCAGTGGTCCGTCAACACGGCCCGGGCCGAACAGGGCGCCGAAACCGAGCGGTTGCATGATGAACGGATATTTGCCGTCTTTATCGGCCATGGGCGGCCAGGGACCATCGGGCACATCGCCGACCCACTTGCCGTCCTGCCAGGCGATCAGGGGTTTGTCCGGGTTCCAGGGCTTGCCGGCAGGATCTACCGAAGCGCGGTTGTAAATGATGCGGCGGTTGACCGGCCAGCACCATGCCCAGTTGGGGAACAGGCCGATTTTTTCCTGCATCGGGGTTTGTTTGGCGCTGCGCTTTTTGGTCTTGTTGCCGTCTTCCTCGGTGAAGCTGCCGGTATATATCCAGCAGAGGCTCGATGTGGCGCCGTCCGCCGCGAGAGCGCCGAATGTGGGTACAAGCTGGCCTTTCTTGTACTCTTTGCCTCCGAACTTGGTGTCGCTCAGGAAAAAGCCGTTGAGGCGCCTGGTCCAGTCTTCGGCAACGTAAGTTTTGGGCCAGTCCTGATACGTCAGGGCTTCGGGCAGGACTCCCCCTTGTTTGTGATACTTGTCGAGAAGGATGTTGACCAGCCCTACCAGCATGAAACCGAAGGGTTTGGCCTGGTATCCGGGGTCGACAGCCTTGTGATGCCAGAGTACCCAGCGGCCGCTGTTGCTGACCGTGCCTTCTTTTTCGATGCGATGGGCGGACGGCAGCAAAAAGTACTCGGTTTTGATATTTTTGGGATTGACCCCCGGCCGACGCCAGTTGTCGGTGGTTTCGGAGTGGTGCAGTTCTGAAACCACTACCCAGTCCAGCTTATCCATGGCGGCGCGCACCTTGTTGGTGTTGGCCTGTGAGTTCATTGGGTTGAGGCCGAAGATAAAGCCGCCGTGCATTTTACCCTGAAGCATCCGGTCGAAGAGATACATATAAGAGTAGTCAACGCCGTTTTCAAGTTTGGGGAGCAGGCCGTAGCAAAAATCGTTGTCCGCGGTGGCTTTTTCTCCGTACCAGCCTTTGAGCAGACTGGCCATATATTTGGGTTTGTTCTGCCACCAGTTGGCGCTTTTGGGATCTTTGCTCACCGGTGTATTGGCTTTATTGTAGTCGGCGAGGGTTTGCCAGTCCGCGACGGGCGCCCCTATGTATCCGGGCAAAACCTGGTAGAGCAGGGCCTGATCGGTGGATCCCTGAACGTTGGGTTCTCCGCGCAGGGCGTTGATGCCGCCGCCGGGAATGCCGATGTTGCCCAGCAGCAATTGGACGATACAGGCCGCCCGGATATTCTGGACGCCGACGGTGTGCTGAGTCCACCCCAGCGCGTACATGACGGTGCCGGCCTTGTTTCCGACGCCCGTTGCGCTGAAAGCGTCATACACCTTGAGAAGGTTTTCGGCGGATACACCGGTGATGCTGGAGACGTTTTCGACGGTGTAGCGTGAGTAGTGCGCCTTCATGAGCTGAAACACGCAGTGGGGATCTTGAAGACTCATGTCTTTTTTGGGGATGCCGGTTTCATCCATCACGAACGACCAGGACTTGGGATCGTACTTACGGGTTTGGGCGTCAAAACCGCTGAACAGACCGTCGTGAAAAGCAAAATCCGGGTTCACGATGAAAGCGGCGTTGGTGTATTCGACAACATAATCTTTGAAGAACTTTTCTTTTTCGAGGATATACTTGATCATGCCGCCCAGGAAGGCGATATCCGTTCCCGATCTCAGCGGCACATGAAAGCTGGATCGCGCGGATGTTCTGGAAAATTTGGGATCTACATGAATGACGACGGCGCCGTTGTCTTTGGCGCGCAGAACCCACTTGAAAGAGATGGGGTGATGTTCGGCGGCATTGCTGCCCATGATGAGAATCGCGTCTGCGTTTTTCAGATCAATCCAGTGATTTGTCATTGCCCCACGTCCGAACGACTCTGCCAGAGCCGCAACCGTTGGGCTGTGTCAGGTGCGGGCCTGGTGATCTATATGGACGATCCCCAGGCCGCGAGCCATCTGATGAGCGACGGCGCACTCTTCGTTGTCCGCGTGCGACGTGCCGATGAAAAACATGGATTCCAGCCGGTTGACGGTCTGGCCTTTATCGTTTTTCAGAATCAGATCTTTGTCGCGAACCTTTTTGACGCGGGTGGCGATTTGCTCCAGCGTCCATTCCCATGATTTTTCTTCCCAGCGAGAGCCGCCGGGTGCGCGATACATGGGTTTTTTCAGGCGGTCATCGTTGGTGGTCATCGAAAGCAGCGCCGCCCCTTTGGCGCATAATGCGCCCTCGTTGATGGGATATTCGGGGTCTCCTTCCGTGCTGATCAGTTTGCCGCCTCTGACATTGGCGATGATGTGGCAGCTTACAGCGCAAAATGGACAGATGGTGACGACCTCACGGGTCTCTGCAATCTTGAGAGCGACGGCGTATGCCTGAACGGGCTGGATGTCAATTCCCAGTTGCAGCAGCGACAGGCCTAAAACGCCTGTCCCCGTTACCTTCAAGAAATCTCTCCGGTTGTAATCCATACTGATCTCCTTTCTTTGGGGTGTTTAAATGCTGGAAGGTCAAACCGTGACGATGGCACTGAGGATGCCGTTTCTATGCACTGAGTCTTTGTAGGGACCCAATCGTAGCGGAATTCTTTCTCACCGCGGGTAGCCAATACAGGCGGTGAGAATATTTTTGGATATTGATTCTATTATAACGGCTTTATACACAAAAACCGGATGAATGTCACAATTTTTTTTGATCGGAAATGCACTGAAATTGAATGGAAATACCAGTCAATTTTACGATGTTGCATCAATCTTGATGCTCTTGTAAAAAATGGTTAAACTGGAATAATATGAATTTTGGTATCCCATTGAACCGAACCAGTGCAGTATATCATCAGCAGAAAAAAACTATGAAGCTATTTTTAGAAAACACCATCCGTCTGAGCCAATGGCTTTCAGCAGATGTGAAAGCGCCTTTTCCGGAACTGTATCTGGCAGGCGGCGCTGTTCGCGATCTTATGCTGGGCAAAGCGCCTAAAGATGTGGATGTTGTCTGTAAAAACGCCAGAACGTTCGCCCGCCGGTTGACACGGGGAAAAGACATGGCCCTTGTTCCTATGGAAAAAAAGCCTGATGTTCCGACGTTTCGTATTGTGGACAGGAATGCCCCCGACCGGGTTCTCGATATCACCGAAATGCGGGGAGAGACGATTCAGGACGATCTGTATCGCCGGGATTTCACCATAAACGCCATCGCCGTTCGGATTGGAAATAATGGGCATCCGGATGACGTGATTGATCCCACCGGCGGACAGGCGGATATCGCGGCCAAGATCATCCGCAATGTGGATGGAAGTGCTTTTGAATCGGATCCGCTCAGAATTCTGAGGGCGTTTCGGTTTGCCGCGCAACTGGAATTTGCCATAGAGCCGGCCACCGAAAAAAACATGCAGGCCAGCATCATGCTGCTGACGCGCATATCGGTCGAGCGGATCGTCTCTGAACTGCTTCTGATTCTGGAACGTCCGGTCGCTTCGGAAACTATCCGCCGGATGGATGCGACCGGTGTTCTGGACGTGATATTTCCGGAAATATTACCCATGAAAGGATGTCCTCAAAATGACTATCACCATAAGGATGTATGGGGGCACTCGCTGCTGGTCCTCGAAAACAGTGAAAATATCCTGAATCATTTAGAGATGTTTTTTGGCGACAGGTCCCCGCTGATCGCCGCCAATCTCGGTGAGTGTCACCGGGCGCCGCTTCTGAAACTTGCGGCGCTGCTGCATGATGTCGGAAAGCCTTCGACGCGGGGACTGAATCTGGAAACGGGCCGCATCACCTTTTACGGTCATGATGAAACCGGCAGCGCCATGATGTCGGTTATCACGGAGCGCCTGAAGCTGCCGGTTCGCGATCGGGAATTTCTGTCGCTGCTTCTTTCGGAGCATCTTCATGTGCTGGATATGTCCGCTCCGAATGTCACATGGCGGACATTGATGCGATGGTTTCGGAGGCTTGGCGAAAACGTCGTTCCCGTCATTGTTCTGGGAATGGCCGATGTACAGGGCGCACGGGGGCCGGCGTCGCGTCCGGAGGCAATTGCCGCATATTCAGACTGGTCACGGCGGATGATAGTCCAGTATGATGACGCCGCCCGGCGTCAATTGGCGCAGCGCAATCTGATTTCGGGGCATGATCTGATGAAGCTGGGCGTCAGTCCGGTGCCGCGGATGGGCGATATCCTCAAACACGTCCGGGACGCTCAGGATGTGGGAGACGTTATTGATAAAGAGGGCGCGTTGTCTCTGGCGCTCCGGATGTTGAGAGATATTTCGGCGTAACCGCCAGTGTCTTGTGGGCGTGTCGAGGGGGGGGATATGAAATGGACGTTCGAGGCTGAAGAAGCCATTCGCAAAGTTCCTTTTTTTGTAAGAAAGCGGGTTCGCGGCCGTGTTGAAAATGAGGCCAAAGCCGAAGGAAAACCATTCGTGACGCTTGACGAGGTCAAAGCCACGCAAGCCCGGTTTCTTTCTCGAATGGAGACCGACATCAAGGGATACCGAATCGAGACCTGTTTCGGCGCCGGCGGATGTCCTCACCGGGCGAATGCCGGCGATAGGCTCGTACAAATGTTGGAAGCACTTCTGGCTGAAGCCGATCTTTTGAAATTTCTGAAAGAACAGGTCCACGGCCCCCTTAAATATCATCATGAATTCCGGATAGCTCTGGCAGATTGCCCGAACGCCTGCTCTCAGCCTCAGATCAGGGATATCGGCATTATCGGCGCATGTATTCCGGAAGTCACGCAAGATACATGCTCACAGTGCGCATCCTGCGTGAATGCGTGCCGGGAGCAGGCCATAGTGCTGGGCGCGCCATCTTCCGAATTGACGACTGCCTGGCCGTTCATCCGAATGAACCGCTGTCTGTCTTGCGGGGAGTGCGTTCGAGTCTGTCCTACCGGAACCATTAAGGAAAAGGGCGGGGGATATCGGGTATTGCTGGGCGGGAAGCTGGGCAGACATCCCATGCTGGCCCGTGAGCTTTCGGGTATTTTCAGCGAAGACAGTGTGATAGACATCGTCAAAGATGGCATTGCGCTGTACCGCCGGCGCAGCAAGCGCGGTGAGCGATTTTCCGAAATTTTCACGGACGGCGATTTTGAAGAATTTCAGATAGAGCATGGTGCAAAACGCCTTGACGTGTAGCATATCGGGTCCATCAAACTCAAAAAAATAAGGGAGTATTGTGACAATGTCGTACAGATTCATTAAAAAGATGGTGGGGGTGGGGGTTTTATTGTCTATCATTGTCTGGAACCCGGCATTTGCAAAGGATACCCGGCGAAGCGCCGTCTATTCCATCGCGGATCTCAACGAACAGGCGGTGATGGGGCTGGTGTGGATGCAGACATCCGCAGAGTATCGCGAGCTTTGTTATCAGGCGTTCAATCTGGCGGACATGGCTGTTGAAAATGCGGTAAAAGCCGCTCAAAAAGGAGATAAACCGCTTGCCGTCATTTCCGATCTGGACGAGACCCTCATTGATAACGGCGCTTATGAAGCCGGTTTGATCAAAAATAACACGTTGTACTCCAGCAAAAACTGGCAGGAGTGGATGCAGGCGGCGCAGGCGGCCGCAATTCCGGGCGCGGCCGATTTTCTGAAGACCGCCGCCGAAAAAGGCGTTGAAATCTTTTATGTGACCAACCGGGATTCGGCGGGGCTTTCCGGAACGATCAACAACCTGAAAAAACTGGGCTTTCCATTTTCAGATGAAAAGCACGTCATGGTAAGAACCGGGGCCGGCGACAAACAACCGCGTTTCGATGCAATCCAGAAGCATTTCAATGTGATTCTTTATATCGGCGACAATACGGGCGACCTGCCGATCGGTACATATGGCAGGGATATGAAGGAGCGAAACGCCATTGTTGACCAGAACAGGGATAAATTTGGTGTCCGGTTCATCGCACTTCCAAATCCTGTTTACGGCGATTGGGAGCGAGCGCTGGCTCCGGGTTACGAAAATCTTACGCCCAACGGCAAGAATGAGGCTCGTAAATCCCATTTACGCGTGTGGACGCCTGCGCCGTGATGAGGATGGTCCACCTTACGAAACCCGTCAATTGTCCTGCGGGGGGGGTACAGGCTGACGTCAGGGGGCGTGATTACCAAACTATTTGATAACCGATATAAAGACGGGTATAAGATAGCGATACGTATCCGGCGCTCCTGACAAGCGCCGACAACAGGCTTTCAAAATATTATCTATAGAAAAAGGAGCTTATCATTATGAAGAAACAGTTGGTCGTATGGGGTATCACCGCAGCCCTGATTCTGCCTGCATGTGCAGAAATGCCGCAGTCCAACACCGGCAAGGGGGCATTGTATGGAACCGCCGGCGGCGCCGCCGCCGGTGCTCTGGCTGGCCAGTTGATCGGTCATGACACCCGATCCACACTGATCGGCGCTGCGGTTGGCGCTGCGGTTGGCGGATTGACCGGCACTGCGATCGGTCATATGATGGATAAACAGCAGGCGGCTTTCCAGCAGGAACTGGCCAATTCTCGCGCTGTCTCTGTCAGTCGAGAACCGGATGTTACTGCGCCGCCTTCATCTTCAGGACAGCAGGCGCCCCCGCAGATTATTGCGTTGACGCTCAAGGGCGATGTGTTTTTCGATACCAACTCCTCGGTCGTAAAACCGGGGGTGTATTCAGAATTTGACCGGATTGCCCAGGTTATGGTTCAATATCCCCAGACCCAGATTGTCGTTGAAGGGCATACCGACAGCCGCGGTTCCGAGGCGTTCAACCAGAGATTGTCCGAACAGCGCGCCGAGGCGGTCAAGAGCCAACTGATCGAGCGCGGGGTGGCATCCAGCCGGATTCAAACCATCGGTTACGGAAAAACCAGACCGATTGCCACCAACGAAACCGAAGCCGGCCGCCAACTCAACCGACGTGTGGAAATTAAAATCAAACCGTTGCCCGACGCACAAGGGTGATATGTCAAAGAGTCGTACTTTTCAAAGTGCGACTCTTTTCAACCCAACCACTCTCCATCCATCAATATTCCTGCATATATCCGTAGCCATACTCGCCATGTACGGAGCTGTCGAGTCCGGCCACTTCAGAATCCGCGGTAATACGGAACCCTACCGTTTTTTCCACAATCCAGCAGATGACAAGGGTGGCTGTCGCTGAAAACAAAATAGTGGTTACAGCGCCGACAGCCTGAATCGCCAACTGATTCCACACCGTCCAGGGATGGCCGGCCATTTCCGCGGCGTGGCGCATCCAGCTTTCCCGAATGAAGAATGTCAGTAAAATGACTCCCATGCAGCTTCCGACGCCGTGAATTCCAAAACAGTCGAGACTGTCGTCATAGCCGATCTTCGATTTCATCATCAGCGCGTAAAAACAGATCACTGATGACACAGCGCCGATGATAATGGCGCCATACGGCACCACGACGCCGGCAGCCGGAGTGATGGCGACAAGCCCGGCCAGAATACCGGATGCAAACCCAAGCGCTGTCGCTTTTCGGTATTTGATGGCTTCGATAATGAGCCAGGTCAGAGCGCCACTGGCGGCTGAAACCTGGGTCATGGTCAGGGCGCGCGCGGTATCCAGGCCGCTGTGAACGGTTGAACCTGCGTTGAAACCGAACCATCCCACCCATAGAAGCCCGGCGCCGACCAGTGTCATCACCAGATTGTTCGGCGTCATGGGGGTTTTGGGATATCCCAGTCGGGGCCCCAGAAAAATGGCCACCACCAGAGCGCTAATGCCAGCGGAAACATGAATGACCAGCCCACCTGCCAGGTCAATGACGCCGGAAGCCCCTGATGTGGCAAGCCAGCCGTCCGAAGCCCAAACCCAGTGACACAGAGGGCAGTAAATCACCAGCATCCACAACACGATAAATGCAATATATCCTTTGAAATTGACCCGTTCCGCCAGCGCGCCGCTGATCAGCGCCGGCGCGATGATGGCGAATTTTCCCTGAAACATGGCCAGCACATATTCCGGAACGCCTTTTACGATGGTGCTGTCAATCCCTTTCAGCATGAAAAAATCATTGCTCCACCCGGCGAACCCTCCCAGGATATTCGGACCAAACGCAAGGCTGTAACCACAAACCACCCACAAAACGCCAATCACCGCCATCGAGACAAAGCTGTGCATCATGGTGCCAAGTACATTCTTGGTCCTTACCAGCCCGCCATAAAACATGGCAAGCCCCGGCACCATCAACAGCACCAAAGCCGTGGACGTCAGCATCCATGCGGTGGTCCCGGAATCCACCGGCGGATGCTCCGCCGCCGCGCAGATCTGTGGCGACAGACCCATCATAACTGTCAGCAATGTCATCATTCCGATTTTTCTGTTCATCTGTTCCTTCCTGCCGATAGAGATTGTTTCAAAAAAACAGCCGCCCTATTTCTCGTAAGTCGCCAGCTTTTCAGCAATAG
>JAJYBO010000085.1 GCA_021778975.1 Deltaproteobacteria bacterium | reverse complement strand
GATGCAGCGCAACGCAGCATCCAGACTTTTTACGAAGCCGTCAAATTTGTAAACCGGGCAGGGGGTATCCGGTGGATTGCGACTCGGGGTATAAAAAAAGCATTTACAGAACGCCCAGGATATGATGAACTCACGACACGTCTAAAATCCAGAAGATCGCATCCTCCTGTGAGTTGATAACCCCCGTTTCCGGACAGGTGAACCATCATGCTGGCGCAGTTCAGAGAATTTTGTCAAAGCCTGAGTTCCCGTTTGATTTTTTTTGTAGGGCTGACCCTGCTTATCAGTTTTTCGACCTGGGCGTATTACAATATCCGATATCAGAAACAGAAAGAGATCAAGGATATCAGCGTATGGACGGATCGGCTCAGTGAGACCATTCAGTTGGGGATGCAGTACGCCATGATGCAGAATTCCAGGGACGATATCACCCACAGCATCCGCAATATCGCTAAACTGAAACCCATCGAACATATCCGGATTTACAACAAGGAAGGTGTCATCAAGTTTTCGAATCTTCAGAACGAAATCAATCAAAAAACCAATATCCGGGCAGAAGCCTGTTATATCTGCCACAAAACGACACCGCCAATGACCGATCTGAAGCTGTCAGAGCGTGTTCGTATCATTGACAGCGCCAGAGAAGGCCACCGGCAGCTTGGCGTCATCACCCCTATCCGCAATGAGCCGGGGTGCTCCACAGACAGTTGTCACATCCATCCGCCGGATAAAAAAGTATTGGGAGCCCTGGATGTGGTGGTTTCCCTGAAAGAAAGCGATGATGAAGCCACTTTTTTCGAGGATGCGGTCATCGCTTTTTCCAGCTTTGTTTTTGTGGTGACCTCCACCATCATTTTCTTCTTCATTCTCCGGTTTGTCAGGCAGCCTATCCAGAAACTGATCGAAGGCACTCGAAAAATCACCGATGGCGATTATCAGACGCAAATGGATATCGCTCCCGGAAATGAACTGGGGCAACTGGTTGCATCGTTTCAAAAAATGGGGAAAGAAATCGGATTGAAACAAGCCGAATTGAATACCCAGCGGGACCGGTATCAGCAGCTCTTCGAGCAGGTACCCTGTCAGATTACGGTTCAGGACAGGGACTACCGGCTCGTGCAGTATAACCGGGAATTCTGTGAACGCTTTCATCCCGAAACCGGCGACTATTGTTACCGGGCGTACAAGGGCCGTGACGGGAAATGTGAAAACTGTCCTGTCGAAAAAACCTTTGAAGACGGGTTTTCACATTACAGCGAAGAAACCGCGATAAACCGGGATGGCAGCAGAAATCACTGGCTTGTCCGAACATCCCCGATTCGCGATGGCGGCGGCAACATTGTCGCGGCGATGGAAATGAGTGTGGATATCACCCGAAGCAAGGAACTCGAAGCGAAACTCGCGGCGTCAGAAAAGAAATATTACGCCATATTCAATAACATCCCCAATCCGGTCTTCGTTCTGGATGCCGCTACGCTTGAGATACTCGATTGCAATGAAAGCGTCAAATCTGTTTATGGATATACCAGAGATGAAATCGTTTCCAACGCATTTCTGGATCTGTTCAACGAAGACGAAAGGGAATATTATGCCTTCAAGCTCCAAACCGCATCGGTGCTGCATCATGTCCGGCATATCACTCGCAGGAGAGCCGCCCTGCTGGTGAATATTCGGATTTCCGCGTCGGAATATCCAGGCAGAAAGGTACTGCTGATCACCACCAGCGATGAAACCAAACGTCTCGAACAGGAGCAGCAGATCATTCAGGCCAGCAAAATGGCGACCCTCGGAGAAATGGCAACCGGCGTTGCCCATGAACTGAACCAGCCGCTTTCGGTCATTAAAACCGCCAGCAATTTTTTCATGAAGAAAGTCAAGCGGCATGAGCCTATTCCAGATGAAATTCTGCTGACCCTGTCCACGGAAATTGACAACCATGTGGACAGGGCCACCAAAATCATCACGCATATGCGGCAGTTTGGCCGAAAGGCGGAGAACACTTCTGAAAAAATACAGGTGAACGACATCTTGAAGAGCGCCTTCGAGATATTCAGTCAGCAACTGAAAGTCCGGGGAATTGACGTATTGTGGAAACTCGATGAGGACATTCCATGTATCATGGCGGACGCCAATCGTCTGGAACAGGTCGTTATCAATTTGCTGCTGAATGCCAGGGATGCGATTGACGAAAAATATCAGGATCGGCGTCAACTCAAAAACATGGGGCGTATCACCCTCAAAACCAGTGCGGATACCAAAAACGTCGGCATTGTCATCAGCGATACCGGGATCGGAATTCCTCCTGACAAGCTCGACAAGATATTCGAACCCTTTTTCACCACCAAGAAAGTCGGTAAAGGCACCGGACTGGGATTATCCATAACCTACAGCATCGTCAAGGAATATCAGGGAGATATCAGAGCGGTGAACAACGATGACGGCGGTGCGACATTTATCATTACCTTTCCGCTGGCCCCGGAAGACACACCATAAGGAAACGTTATGCACCACAGCATCTTGATCGTTGATGACGAGGCGGGCATCCGGACCGTTCTGAACATCACCCTCTCAGATATGGGATATTCGGTATATGTGGCGGAACATGGGGAACAGGCGCTTCAGATAGCGCGGGATGCGCGTCCGGCCATTGTTTTGACGGATATCAAAATGCCCGGGATGAATGGCATCGAGCTGCTCAGAGCTATCAAGCGCGAACATCCGGATATCGAAGTCGTGATGATGACAGGCCATGGCGATATGGAACTGGCCATCAAAAGCCTGAAATATGAAGCGACGGATTTTGTCACCAAACCCATTGACGATGAAGCGCTTGAGGTTGCCCTGAAACGAGCGTTGGAGAGAATTTCAACTCGGAAACAGCTCAGGGACTACACCGAAAATCTGGAAACGCTGGTGCAGGAGAAGACGGCGAAACTGATCGAGGCCGAACGGCTGGCCGCGGTCGGTGAAGCGATTGCAGGGCTTTCTCATGCCATCAAGAACATCGCCGGGGGCCTCAAAGGTGGTGCGTTCGTACTGGAAAAGGGCATCGAGCTTCACAACGAGACATACCTGCACCAAGGCTGGGAAATGGTCAAGGGAAATGTGGAAAAAATCATGAGCCTGTCCATGAGTCTGCTCGATTATGGGAAGTCTTCGGAGCTTCATTGCCAGGATTGCGATCCCAATCAGCCGGCCAGAGAGGTTTTTGATTTGATGAAGCCGCTGGCAGACGCGGCTGACATACGTCTGGAGCTGTCCCTGTCAACTGCATTGAAGCCCGTTTATCTGGATACGGATGCGATACATCAGTGTCTGCACAACCTGGTAAGCAATGCCGTGGATGCGTGCATGGAGAATGTGGGAATACTTTCTGGTGTCCGGGTCGTAGTTCTTCGCAGTCTCAGAACTGCCGGATGGGGAGTGGAATATCAGGTGGAGGACAATGGCTCCGGTATGGACCCTGCGACGCAGCGGAAGCTGTTTCAAAGTTTTTTTACCACCAAAGGCCATCGCGGAAACGGCATCGGCCTGATGACAACCCGAAAAATTGTGGAAAAACATCACGGAGAAATTCTTGTGAATTCAGCGCCCGGGAAGGGAAGTCTGTTCATCGTCCGGATTCCGGAATCACCGCTTTTCTAATGATCTTCCCTGACGGACGTTTCAAATTTTAACCCGTATTTTTCGATCTTGGCATGAAGCGTCGGTCGGGAAAGCCCCAGCAGTTTGGCGGCGCGAGATCGGTTGCCTGCGCTCAGGTTCAAAGCCTCGCCAATTAAAATGCCTGCCACCTGGTCCATAATTGCATCGAATACATTATCGCCGCTGTAATCCGTCAGCGCCTGATGGAGGCACCGCCGCAGCAGTTGATCGTATGGCTCATCATGGGTATTTTTGTCGGGAATTTTTTCACGAATGGCTATAGCGATGTCTTCCTGGCTGACAGGCGCGCCCCTGTTGAATATCACCGCTTTTTGAATGGTGTTGGCCAGTTCCCGAACGTTCCCGGGCCATACATGGCGGTTTAGAAGCGCCTGGGCGTCCGGCGACATTCCCGGACAGTCCATCCCCACTTCTCTTGAAAATTTAGAGAGAAAATATTCCGACAGCAGGGCGATGTCTCCTGAACGTTCCCTCAGTGCTGGCAGTCGGATGGTCACCACCTTGAGGCGGTAGTAAAGGTCTTCTCGAAATCGTCCGGCTTCGATGGCCGATTCCAGATCACGATTGGTGGCGGCGATAATGCGTACATCCACAGGGATGGGATCGCGCCCGCCCAGCCGTTCGATGCTTCTTTCCTGAAGCAGTCGCAGCATTTTGGATTGAAGGCTGAACGGCATGTCGCCAATTTCATCCAGAAATACCGTGCCGCCGTTTGCCTGTTCCAACTTCCCGGCCCTGCGATGATTGGCGCCGGTAAACGCCCCTTTTTCATAGCCGAACAATTCGCTTTCCAGCAGTGTGTCGGGAATCGCCACGCAGTTGATGACCAGAAAGGGCTGGTCGGCTCTCAGACTGTGCTGATATACCGCTCTGGCAACCAGTTCCTTGCCGGTGCCGGATTCACCGCGTATCAGCACCGTCGCGTCGGTGGAGGCGACCCGGCCAATGGCCTTGTAAATTTCCTGCATGGATGCGCTCCGGCCGATAATGGCATCTTGCGCCGCGCTGTCCGGTGCGCCATTCATTTCGATGGGAGAACGCATGAACCGGCTCGCCTCTACGGCCTGACGGATTATGGCCAGCATGTCCGGAATGTCGAATGGCTTGAGAATATAATCGAAAGCCCCCATCTTGGTGGCCTCGATAGCCGTCTCCGTGCTGCCATAAGCGGTCATGATGATGACCGGCAGTTTTGGCTCTATTTGGTGGATGGCGCTGAAGGTTTCAAAGCCGTTCATTCCGGGCAGGCGCATGTCCAGAATCACGACATCCGGGCAACGCTGGTGAATCATGGCAACGCCCGCCTCGCCGGACGCGGCGCTGCCCGTGTCGTATCCTTCCTGGGTGAGCAGTTTGTGAAAGCTTTTTCGCAACTGGTCGTCATCGTCAATAATCAGTATGTGGCTCAAAGATCATGGCCTCCCGAAGCATATTGGCGTAATACATCATGTTATGGGAAATGTCATCGTAATTGTCGTGCCGCGGCCTTCTGTGGAGTTTAATGTAAGATGGCCGCCATGTTCTTCGACGATACGGACGGCAATGCTGAGTCCGAGCCCGGTGCCGTCTTCCCGTGTGGTGAAAAATGGTTGCAATACCTTTTCCCGCAAGGCTTCCGGAATTCCGGGTCCGTCATCGCTAACGCGAATGCGATTGACGCTTCCCACCGTGCTGTCCGTACTTTCTTCTTCGGAAATGGTGATATGGCCGCCTTTTTTCATGGCTTCACAGGCGTTGACCACCAGATTGACCAGCACTTCCTTGAGTTGTTCCGGATCTGCCAGAATTGGAGGAAGGGAATGGGTTCGCTGTACCTGAATATGAACATCGTAAGAGGTCAGGCGGTGTTCCAGTAGTTGGATGACCATATCCACAATCAGGGACGGACTGATCTGCTGCATTTTGAGGCGGGGGGGTCTGGAAAACTCCAGAAAATTCTGGACAATGGTATCAATATGGCGAATTTCCTGAGAAATGACGTCCAGATCGTCTTTCTGGGTTTCGGTCAGATTTAAGGTGCGTCCCAACGAAAATAACCGCATCTTGACGGAAGTGAAGGGGTTGCGAATGCTGTGCGCCATTCCTGCCGCCAGTTTGCCGACCAGCGCCATTTTTTCTGCCTGAAGCAGGGTTTCGCGGCTTTTCCGAAGTTCTGTATGGGTATGATCCACGTCTTCGATCAGGCCTCGAACACTATGGCTGAGAGACTTGATTTCGTTTTCGGAAGCGGATGCACCGCCGGAACGATCGGCCTCCATCGCTATCTTTCGCAGCGGTTCCAGTATCTGTCGCGTTAAAAAAAACACCAGAAGCGATGTCAGAATCAGTACCAGAAACATGACGGATCCTGCCAGAATTCTCAGGCGAACGGCCTGATGATGCCCGCTGATTCTGCTTTTCTGTATGGCTCCGATTTGCGTTTCTTTGAACTGCTCACATAAATCTATGATGGAAAAAAACAGGGTTCGCGCTTCTTTATGAAGTTTCTCGGCATTTTTACGATCACCGTTTTTATAGAAAGAGAGCATCCGGTCTTTTACGGGAATGTAGGCCGCGTAGGCACGATCTATCTGTTCGATAGCATCCATTTGGGCGCCGGTATCCGCCAGTTTTCTGGCTTTTTGTATTTCTTCTCTGAAAATCTGACGATATTCACCGAGTTTGCGCAGCCATTCGGGATCTCCATCCAAAAAAAAATAGGACACAAAACCTTTTTGACTGGTTACAGCGGTTTCCAGGGCTTCCGCCGTTTGAAACGCCTGAATACGTCTTCCACCGATCAAGTTGAGGATGTTTTCCATTTGAAACGTGTACCAGATCATGACGATGCCGCCAAAGAACGTCATGGACACCATCAATGACAACATGGCATAAATTCTGGCCTTCAAACTATAACGACGCCACATTTCGGCTCCTTTTTCGACAGGTTCGGACAGGGCTGTGAAGGATAACCCTTGACACATTTCCACAGATTATGTAATTCGTGATATACAGGTCTGCGATAGCGTTTCGTTCGCATCTGTTTAGCATATATATGTATTGGACATTTTTTCAATACCAAATTGATGGCTCTGTAAAACATCGCGCCCTGTCAGCGTTCAAAATATACGGCGGTGTGATGTAACTGTGAAGATTGCCATAACTGTGATCCTTGCCATGAAACTACCGTATGCTCTAAAATTTCGAGCGGTCCGCCCATAACAGGTTGCAACGTGTTTGCTTTCCTGTAAAATTTTTCATAAGTCGCTGAAAATACTACGGCAATTCATGACAAGTTACGAGCCATCCCAATTGCACGAGGAAAACGACATTTGAAAAAAATACTGTATATCACCACACTGTTTATGGCTATTGTCAGTCTGGGGCTGAGTGGATGTGCGCATCAGACTCAGGGAATATCCGCCGCCCATAACGGCGATTTCAACGCCGCAGACAAAAAAGCATCCTGCACCCCCGAACACCGCACCACGCTCTCATATTCCGTATCCGAAGACGCGGACATCAATGGCGTTGCGCCTCCAGATGCAGGCGGCAATGATAATACGGAAGAAGATCAGGGAGATCGCATCAATTTTGGCGGAAAAAATCAGAAATATCTGGATGCCGCTCTCAATTTCTGCCAGCAAGCCCAGGAATACTGGTATAAAGGCCAGTTTGAAAAGGCGATTTCTTCCTTAGACCAGGCATATGGTCAGATTATCAAAGTAGATACCTACAACCGTCCCAACCTCATCCAGCAGAAGGCGGATCTGCGGCTGCTGATTACGCAAAGAATACAGGATATCTATGGCTCCCGAAATGTCATGTCCAAAGGCAGTTACAACGCCATCCCCAGGGTGATGAATGCCTATGTTCAGGCGGAAATTGATTCACTGACCACCGGATGTGAGAAAGATTTTTTTATCAATGCCTATCGGCGTTCGGGACGTTATCGGAAATATATCGAATCGCAACTGGCTCAGGAAGGGCTGCCTGTAGAGCTGGCATGGTTGCCGCTGATAGAAAGTGGGTACAATGTCAGGGCATTTTCACCCGCACGCGCCCTGGGTCTGTGGCAGTTTATCACCTCCACCGGTTATCGTTTTGGTCTTTCGCGGGACAAGTTTGTGGATGAGCGCATGGATCCTTACAAATCCACGAAAGCCGCCATCGCCTATTTAAAAGAACTGCATCATATGTTTGGCGATTGGGAAACGGTTCTGGCGGCCTATAACTGCGGCGAAGGACGGGTGCTGCGGGTCATCAGCGAACAACGCATCAACTATCTCGATAATTTCTGGGACTTATACGAAAAGCTGCCGCGTGAAACCGCACGGTATGTTCCCCGGTTTATGGCGACCCTCCAAATTGTATCCAATCTCAAAAAATATGGACTGGATGGCATTGCCCCAGAATCACCGCTGGAATTTGAAACAATTCCGATTCCCCGACAGCTTCAGTTGAAAAGCATTGCAGATTCCACCGGCATTCTGGAACAGACGCTCAAGCTGTTGAATCCAGAATTGCGGTATGGCATTACACCGGGAAACAATTATGCGATCAAGGTTCCTCCCGGAACATCCCCGCTGTTGATGGCCAAACTGGATAGCATTCCTGATGCGTCCGGCGTATCTATCGCATCGGCCTCTCCTGTAGAAAAGGTCGCTGTGACGGAAAGCGCTTCGTCACAGGAACATCATGTGATTCACCACAAAGTAAAACGTGGAGAAAGCCTGTCGGGGCTGGCGAAACATTATCATACGAGTGTCAAAAGCATCCTGCTGGCCAACAAGATGAAAAAGGCCGCCCGAATCGTTCCGGGTAAGGTATTGGTGATTCCCCAAGGTGCTTCTCAGCAACAACCTGTGGTAGCCGCCAAAGAAAACTCTCCGGCGTTGACCACATCGCCCAAACACGGTAAGGAGCATCTGGTTTTAGCCAAAGCCGCCACCCATAAGATGCCAGAGCCGCATAAACCAGAGGCTGTGGCTAAAGAGACTGTTGCCCACACAACCGTTCATACCGTCAAGACAGGAGATTCTCTGTACAGTATCGCCCATCATTATGGCATTACGCCCAAAGAACTTCAAAAAGCCAATGGATTGTCTTCCGCCACCATCACATCGGGTGAGAAATTAAAAATTCCATCTACCTCTGGCGGCGCCGGCGCGGCCAAAATGAAAGCCGAAAAAGCACAAGCGCATCTCAAGAAATATTTGGTTAGAAAAAATGACAGCGCTTTTTCGATTGCATCCAGCCATAACATGTCCATAGACCGGTTTCTGAGCATCAACAATCTGTCGCCAGGAAGCAAAATTTTTCCAGGGCAGAAGGTTTTTGTCGAATGATATAGGCAACCTGTGTGGTGTTCTTTGCGAGGGGGATACAGGTGAAGGACAGGGGGCGGAGCCTGGAGAGTGGGCGCGCCCCCTGTCTTGCGGCGGAGTTTTCATTTCATGGCCCGAAGTTTTGCCAGCTCCCAGATATAGTCATAGAGGTGCAGCCCTTTGCTGCTGGCGATGATTTCGCCGTCTTCGACACCAATCTCCTGCGCCATGTATTCTTTCAGCATCTGTATGGCGCCTAAATTGGCCGGAAAGCCATTCCATAAATCCCACGATCTGAAATATACCATAAAATGCAGTTTGCCATACCGGATGCGAGTGTCAATACCCCGAAGGCAGGGCGGGTCTTTGAGATGCAGGGCGCCGGGATCGCCAACGGTCATATACGCCTGATTGGTGCCATGACCGTCGTTTCGGTACATGCGAATGACTTCCGCAATCTGTGGTTCTAAATATTGACCGTAGGTGTAGTCTTCATTCGGCTGCTTTTCAGACGTCATGAGATACGGCAGATAACTTTCGATATAACCGTCCGCCACCGGGTTGGGAATTCCGAGTGCCGGTGGAATATCCGGTATCAGGGGTCTGGCGCCCGGATATTTGATCTGCAGGGTGATATAATCGAATTCGAGCCGTTCCTGTCCCTCGAAACTGCCGCGGTCTATGGTATAACGATACCCCTTGTCGAGAATTTCATAAACGCACTGAAACCATGCGTCCGGAATATCTCTGGCCTGAATAACGGTAATGTTCATGATGTGGCTTCCTTGATTGAAGATCGAGACATCAGATATCGAGAGTCCTTACCTGAAGGGCATTTGTCTGGATAAAGTCTCTGCGAGGTTCGACGTCCTCTCCCATCAGCAATGTGAAGATTTCATCCGTATCTACGGCGTCCTCGATTTTAACCTGCAAGAGCGTGCGCTTTTCGGGATTCATGGTGGTTTCCCACAACTGATCGGGGTTCATTTCACCCAGACCTTTATAGCGCTGAACCCCCAGCCCTTTTTTGCCTTCTTCGATCATGATGTCCAGAAGCTGCTTTTTGTTGGATACGGTGATGGCCTCTTTTTCCTTGCCTGTTTCGTATATCTTGAATGGCGGCAAATCGCAGGGGCTGATTCTGGCGCCCAGCAACAGACATTTCTGAAAATCTTTTGAAAAAATGAGTCCCCTGCCGATTTTGACAGGATTGAATTCATCGCCAGCCTTCTCTGGAGCCAGGACATCCCTGTTGAAACCGGTGACCATGAATTCATGGAAATGCCTTTCTTCATTCCATAGAATTTCTCCAGCAGTAAAACCCGATTGAACGATGGATTCCCGAAGCACCGACATTTTTTGAATATCCTTGTAAAACTCTCTGTCTGCAACGCCGGCGCGGACGAGACATTCTATAATCTCTTGGGGAATATCGTGAAATATAAAATTTTTATAATATTCAGAAAGATTT
>JAJYBO010000084.1 GCA_021778975.1 Deltaproteobacteria bacterium | reverse complement strand
ACGGCTGCCGAGCTTTTCACAATGAGCCTGAACCGGCCGCCATACCGCCGGGTCATGGGTGTTGTTATCAATGACCAGGACTTCAAAATGCGGGTAGTCCAGGGCTGCCAGAGCGTTGAGGGTTTCGATCAGCATGTCTGGCGGCTCGTTATAGGCCGGAACATGAACCGACACCACCGGCATGTCCTCCTCCGGAACCGTAACCGGTACGAACGGCCGACGCCACCGGCTCACCCAGATGGCTTCGGCCCATTCGTGGGCTTCGGCCAGCAACACCATGACGACGCCAATCATCCCGATGACCATGAGAAGCCCGACCAGTACGGTGGATACCGTCAGATATTGACGGGAATAGCTATAAACAATCCATACGCCGGCGGTGGCCGCGGCAAAGGCGATCAGCGCCAGAAAACTGCGCCCTCGTTTTTGAAGGGTATGGCTGTCAATGAGCAGCAACGCGAAGGTGATGACCGCAATCGCCACAGAAATAGCGGCCAGTGACCGCCATTGCGGAATGTTTACAATGGGAGACGTGAAGGCGAATTTGGGGTGGCGGTTGACGTCATAAACGCCCCAATACGCGCCCACAGCGCCTTCGCTCGCGGCTTTCCAGGGTTGATCGAAGGCCTCCATCACATAATAGATGTATTTTTCCTTTTCCGCCCGCGCCAGAAAACGGCGCAGAAACATGGCTTCCGCGGCTGGCGACGCGATGGCCAGGTGACGGGTTCGCCCGTTGCTGGGCCAGCCTACTTCGGAAATGACAATGGGTTTGTCCGGAAAGGTTTCTTTCAGCAGATTGACGTGTTCCACCACGTAGTCAACGGCATGATCCAGCGGAATACCTTCCCAGTAAGGCAGCATGTGGGTGGCGACATAATCTACATGATCGCCGAGTTCCGGATGTTTAAACCAGACATGCCAGGGTTCGGCGGTGCTGACCGGCGTCTTGATGCCCGCGTCCCGGATCCCCGCCCTGACGCGGTCGAGATACCCTTCAAGTTGCTCGACCGTGACTTCGTTGCGCAGCAGAGACTCGTTTCCCACAACCACCCGCACCACGTTACGCCAGTTCTCGCAGGTCAACTGAATAACGGATGCAATCTCCGCCTCGTTTCTTGCCATATCTTTACTGATCCACGCTCCCAGCGCCACGTTGAGTTTGTATTTTCGGGCCATAGCCGGAATTTTGGCCAGTGTTCCCTGAACGGAATAGGTGCGCACCGCATAGGTCTTATCGGAAAGCAGCGCCAGATCTGAATCTATTTCCGCTTCGGTGGGATAGGGACCGGTGATCGAGCTTTCTCCCGCGCGAAATGGCGAAAATGAAAACCCCTGAATGCGCGATGGCCAGGGCGGTTCCTGCTCCGGGCGATTTATCAGCGCCCAAAAAC
The DNA here is from genome assembly GCA_021778975.1 of Deltaproteobacteria bacterium. Taxonomy (GTDB): domain Bacteria; phylum Desulfobacterota; class Desulfobacteria; order Desulfobacterales; family Desulfatirhabdiaceae; genus RAAP-1. Next base: position 9,054 of record JAJYBO010000084.1, on the reverse strand, counting down.
TGACGCATACCACAGCGATAGCAATACATATCAAGAAATTAACTCGTTTCATGTACTTACCTTCAAACACGGCTGGATAGCGTTGCCGACAATTCGTCAAATTGATCGGCGGCGCCATCGGGTTAAAATGTTATTTCAACAGAGTACCTGACGGATAACACGGGCCATGTCCCCGATGCTGACCGGTTTCATGAGAAACGCCCGGATGCCGGCCTCCGCGGCTTTATCCTCGTCAATCTGTTCGCTGAATCCGGTACACAGGATAATGGGGATATCCGGTCGGATCTGCAACAATGCAGCCGCCATATCCATGCCTGTCATTCCAGGCATGGTAAAATCACTGATGACCAGATCGAATTCGGAAGGATTGGCGCGAAACATTTCCAGAGCCATCGTACTGCTGACGCTGATTTGTACCCGGTATCCGAGTTGTTCCAGCATCAATTTCATCATGATGGTCAGCATTTCCTCATCATCCACAAACAGAACCCGTTCACTTCCCCTGGGGATATTTTTTTTCGTCTCAGGCTCTGGGGTATCCGCGTTTTCAATGGCGGGCAGATAGACATGAAATGTCGTTCCATTGCCCACGTCGCTGTGAACCGTGATGGCGCCCCCGTAGCGTGCAACCAGGCCGTGAACCACCGCCAGCCCCAGGCCGGTGCCCTTGCCGACCCCTTTGGTGGTGAAATAGGGATCGAAAATATGTTCCATGATATCCGGCGACATGCCATGACCGGTATCCGTGACGGTCAATCGCAGATACCGTCCCGCGGCAGCATCCGGATTGAGTGTGCGGACCTCCGTATCCGGGTGATTGTCCGTCAGGCGGATATCCAGCACACCGCCCTTTTCTTCCATGGCATGGGCGGCGTTGGTGCAGAGATTGATCAAAATTTCATGAATCTGCGTGGGGTCGGCCAGGGTGCTGATGGCGTCATGCGCCACGCTCTGTCGTATCTCGATAGTACTGGGCAAAGATGCTCTGAGAAAGCGGACGGCTTCCCGCAAGATTTGCGTGACATTGACCTTTTCGGCGGTCTGCCCGGTCTGCATTCGGCTGAAGGTCAGAATCTGTCTGACCAGATCTCTGGCCCGGTAAGCGGCTCTGAGAATTTGAACGATGTTCTGATGAAACGGATCCTGCTCCGGAATGTCTTCAAGGATCATCTCGGCATAGCCAAAAATGGCCCCTAAAATGTTATTGAAATCATGGGCGATACCTCCGGCCAGTGTGCCGATGGCCTCCATTTTCTGGGCCTGACGGAGCCGGTCTTCAAGTTTGCTTTTCTCCGCTTCCGCCCGTTTGTGTTCCGTAATGTCAATCATGATGCCAATCAGTCCGGCCACATTACCCTGATGATCCAAAAATGTGGACTTGCGGAAAATCACATCGCGTAACGAACCATCGGCGGATATAAACGCGCTTTCGTAAGTCTGAAATCCGGGCGCCGCAAACAGCGTCAGATCCATATCGTGATATTTGTCCGCCTGTTCCCGCGGCGCGACATCATAAACGGACTTTCCCACAATATCATGGGGAGCTATTCCCAGCATTCTTGCATACGCAACGTTGCAGCCCTGATAGACGCCGCGGGTGTCTTTATAAAAAACGGGATCGGGAATGGCTTCGATCAGTTTTTCGGCAAATACCAGGGAAGACCGTAAGGCTTTCTCGGCCTGTTTGCGCTGGGTGATGTCGTGGATAAAGGTGCAGATAAGCATGGGGCTGCCATTCTTATCGAGAGAAATCGGAAACTTGCTGACATGCCAGGCGCAGAAACGGCCCTGAATTTCCAGCTCCATATCTTCTTCTTTTTTGACGCCAGTGTTGAAAATCTGCCGGTCGGCGTCGGTAAGGCGCTGAACGTCCGAGGCGGAAAGCTGCTTTTCGAGAAGCGCTGTCAGAGACTCTCCGGCTTTGGGTTGCCCGAACAATTGTTCACATACGGCGCTGTCCGCCAGCATTCGCCCGGTTTTGTCGCTGACGCATATGGCTATTGGCGCATGATTTAAAATGCCCTGAAGCTGATTTGCCAGCATCTGAACCCTCGCGCCAAAATGCCGGCTGACGATAAGAACAATCCACATGGCGGTCACCGTCAATAAAGAAACAAGCAGGAACAGCCTCAGAATGCTCGCTCGCTGTTCCTGCCGCGCTTCATCGGTGCGGATGCCGATCCGGACAATGCCGGCCACTTCGTTATCAGGGCCGTTCCGGAAGGGAAGAACGACTTCCCGAATTATTTTTTCTCCGACAATCTGCCGCCCTGTCAACAGTTCGCCGCTGTGCAAGCATTGCATGCGCAGCGCGGCATCCTGCTTTTCTGTCATAACAGTGTCGTCCATAGAGGGATCGCTATGGGCGATGACACGTCCCTCCTTATCTTCAACGGATATGTACGCCAGCTCTTTCGGAATGATGGATCGAATTTCCTCGAGCATCAACCGGGTCTGATACTTGCCGGAAAAACTGATTCGGGTGACGGACTCGCTGAGGATGGCAGCGATAATGCCGGACAGCCGACTTTCTTCTCTGGTGTTCAATTTGGCGAACATAAAACTGGCAAGTCCGGTCGTGATCAGCATCAGCAGCAGGACCATGGCGCCGAAACTCAGGGCGAGTTTTCGGTCAACATATCCTGTTTCCCTGGAATCTGTTTTCATTGAGGCATCGTTTCCTTTGTAAAGGAAGGGCGCTCCCACAGGATACATCATCGTGTGGGGAATTCTGTGTTGGAAATCACCTTATCGCTTCACGATACGCATCGCGCCAGACCACTCGGGCTGATGGCTTTTCCACGGCTTTTTGAATGCCGGCGGGATGGGGCCATGCCACCCCGGATAGAGATCGAGGGTTTCCCGTGTGATCGGGAACACCGGCGCCAGCGCGTAATAGGGAGGTTTGTCACCGGTCAGCAGCGCATACGCGGCCTTCATTGCTTCGGCCCCCAGCGGGCCGCAAAACTGCGCGGAATCTATAACCGTCAGACGTCTGGCCTTGATGTTTTCAATGGACGCGGGGTCGCCGTCTATGGTGGCCGTCATGATTTCATGGCGGCCTGCGTCGGCAAGTGTTTTGACGACCGCCAGCCCCCCACCGTCATTCACCGTGAAAATGACATCAATGTCGCCCGGTTTCGGGAAATCATGCAGGATGTCTTCCGCCGCCTTGCGCCCACTGACAGGCTCTACGGCAGAATAAGATTTCAGAATCTTATACCGGATTCCAGCTTCCTGTAAGGCGTCCAAAAATCCGTTGACCCGCTCGACCGTAGATGAAACATGGGGATATTCCACCAGCACCAGACGCATTTCTTTTTCCCGCCCGAAACGGGATGCGATGTACTCCCCATCGAGATATCCGGCCTGATAATTGTCGGAGGTTCGATACGCGGCAAGGCGGCCTTCGCTGATATACTGGTCATAGGCGACCACCGGAATCCCCGCTGCATTTGCGGCTTTTAGAGGCGCCGCCAGAGCGGCGTTGTCCGTGGGCTGGACAATGATGATATCCACATGATGTTTCACCAGGTCGGTCATCTGCCGGATCTGGTTTTCGATGCCGGCCTCACCGTCACCTGCCATATGCTCGTCAAGTTTCACCGTGGGCTTGTTGTTTGCCGCCGCCGCTCTGTTCAGAGTCTCCGCCTCGACTTCCAGCCCTTTTTGCATGGCGATCTGGGCAGGAATGTTCATGGACCAGTAGAGAACCCCCACCCGAAATTCTTGGGCGTCGGCGGTTGCCGTAAAACCCAGCAGCAACATCATGAAAAACACGCGATGAAATACTTGTCTCATATCACACCCCCACATTGACGATTGGGCATCGAACACACTCCAAACATATCTTCCATCAATTCCATCAGGGTTTCCTGCAAACGCACATCATCGGACAGGGGCAGGCAGATGGCTGCACGACAGGCTTCCATGACGGATACGCCATTTTGGATCAACCTGCCTGCATAGATCAACAAACGCGTGCTGGCGCCTTCGGTAAGACCGTGTTCTCGAATATTCCGGATTTTCCCGGCAAATTGCACCAGCTTTAAGGACAGGTCATGCCCCAGACCACTTTCCTGAGATACGATATCCGCCTCCTTTTCGGGAACCGGATACTGAAACTCCAAAGCGACAAATCGCTGACGGGTGCTTTGCTTCATATCTTTCAGGACAGACTGATATCCAGGATTGTAAGAAACCACCATCGAAAAATCCGGATGCGCCAAAATACTCTCTCCTTTTTTTTCGATATGCAGCATCCGGCGGCTGTCCGTCAGCGGGTGAATCACCACGGTAGTGTCTTTTCTGGCTTCGACAATTTCATCCAGATAGCAGATAGCGCCGAGTCGCACCGCACGGGTCAATGGACCATCCATCCATACGGTTTGATCGTTCATCAGCAGGTACCGTCCGATGAGATCCGATGCGAACAAATCCTCATGGCACGCGACGGTAATCAGGGGGCGCCCCAGCCGGTGCGCCATATATTCCACGAAACGGGTCTTTCCACATCCGGTCGGGCCTTTGAGAATGACCGGAAGTCTGGCGTTGTAGGCGGCCTCGAACAGGGAGATTTCATTGCCGGAAGCGAGATAGAATGGTTCCGGCGATATGCCGGGCGTGTCGGCGGCGTAAAGAGATGGTGAGGCAACCGTCATATATAAAGGAGCTCCTATCGAATGGGAAAAATGGGTTTCATCTTGCAATTGAAAACGTAATGATTATATCATTGCGCTATCTGCAGTATCAACTCCAAATCATGTACGAACCCCTGACGTATCCACAACGATGAAGGGGAAAAGGAGATGTCATGCCAGAAGCGCTTCCCGGAAATATTTTTACCCGATCTTTTGTAAAAACCGTTCTCAGGCGCATACTGGCGCTGGTCACACTGATGGGGTTGCTGTACGGTTTTTCGGCGCTGATCTATGCCACAAAAGCCATTTATAAAGTCAGAAAAAACTACGCCGTGGTGCTGGAACGATTCGGCGGTCAGCGGCAGCCCATTACCGAGATCGGATGGCATGTCCGCCTGCCGTATTTTACACGGATAGAGCAGGAGATTCCCCTGATGAACCAGACGCTGTATTTGGGGGGAAGCCCTCAGCCCATGAGAATCATCTCCAAAGAAAACGTGGCGCTCTGGACCTCGGCCGTACTCACATACCGGATACAGAATCTGAATGTCTGGGCCATCGAAAATCTGGATCCCCAGCATCTACTGCAAGGAGATTATGATGGTATCGTCAAAGATATTCTTCAATCCCACGCCATGAATCAGCTCATCAGCGACCGTGAAAAAATCAAGGACGATATTTTCAACGCTCTGAAATCCACCCCCATCAACAAAGGCGGGCCAACACTCGAGCAGAAATACGGGATTGACGTGGTCAGTTTTGTACTCAACGAAACCCGGGTCGGCGATAAGCTGGTGGAAGCTACGGAAGAGAAAAAGAAACGAGAATTGATCGCCGAAGCAGACAGTTACGCCGCAGATCAGGAAGCCAGCCGGATCAAAAAACTCTATGCCGCATACCTGGACAGCATTCAGGCGCTTCAACATGCGCTGGGAAGGCCGGATGGTTCCACAGACACCGCGCTGCTTCAGTTCCTGACGCAGCAGAAATGGGCCGCCGCGTATGAAAAGAACACGGATGGCCGCAGCACCGTCGTAATCCAAAATACCCAGGAACCGCCGGCGATCAGCCTTCCGTCTCCGACGGAGGCGCCCCCTCACGGTAAAACCACTGGAGCCCGGTAATGGCAAAACGATTGACCAAAGAAATTAGATATATCCGCCTTCCTGAAAAGCGGATTCTTGAAATTCGAGAGCTTGTGGCGTCCTGGCCGTATGAAACCAAGGCGTTCATGAGATCCCGACTGAATCAGTACAGCCCGCCATCAGGGTGGTTCAATGCACTGCTGGACAGCTTTCTGTCCATTGTGTTTTCCGCGCAGGAAAAGCATTTTAAAATTCTGAAAGATCCGGATATCCTGACAGACTGGCAGCGCCGTTTCGAGATTTCCGGAAAAACCAATCCTCAGCAGGCCTGGAACAAAATTATAGAGAAAGAAGTGTCCGCCCGGGATTATATCTACCTGCTGGCGCTTCTGGACAAGGACCTGACGGACGTTCATGTGCCGGTAGAATTGACCGCGCTCTTCGATAAAATTTACAGAGCGCATATCCGGAAGGAATATCTGTCGGATTCATCGGTGCCCAAGGCGCCGCTGGTTTTGTTTATGGGACCGAGCGGCAGCGGGAAAACATCCACCGTACGCCAGACGCTGGAGCAGGTTATTTTTCTCAATGAAGTGCGCCCGGAAGTGGATCTGGAGCAGAAAAAAGAAGAGGCCCTTTCTTCCGAACCCTTTTGGAAAACGATCGAACAGGTAGATCCGACACTGGCCACAGAAATTGCCAGACGCAAGAAACTGGCCTTCAATAAACGACTGTCTAAAATCCCCCTGATTAACCGAATCCTCAAAAAACGGATCAGCCGGAATCTCTCGCAGCTCGAAGAGCAGGGCATGCTGGTTGATTATGCGATGATTACTCCCAATGACTATCAGACCTCTCTGGCCGGAGAACCCGGAAATTATTTCAAAAAAGCGCTGGGCGACCCTCGAAAAACAAGCATCCGCCATGTGGAGGAAGCGCACAGCGCTTTCGGAAAAACAGACGGGAAAGACACGGGGCCGGAACGCCAGCAGCGGACGCTCATTGATACCGCCAATATCGTTCTGGATGAAATCATCAATGGCCAGAGAGATTGCCTTCTGATTGCAACGACAGATCAGCCCGAACGCTTTGATCCGGCCATTTACCGCCGTTTTGTCGAAAAAGGGAAGATTGTTGATTTATCGGAATTCTGGAAAAATCCTGAAAATTTGTATGAAGTGGTGCGACTGGAACTTCTCCGAAACGACGTTGTGGTCACCGAGTCGCCGGATGATGTCTGCCTGCACAACGCCCGCTGTATTGCGCCGGAGCGGGTGCGTATGGCGGTCGAGAAGATCGTGGTCATCTTTCAGGAGAGAACCCTGAAAATAACCCCTGCATATGTCCGCAAACTGGTGCATTCCGTTATCGAGATTCAGGGCGGCTTCACCGCCGGGTATCTGGATGACGCCACACTGGTCCGAAAAGCCTTTGAACTGGTTGCCAAAAACGCTTTTGGCGATTTGTTCGAAAAAATGGTGGATCGCATGGATCGTCATGTGAGCTGGGATGAATATGTGGGAAAAATCAAGGATGTCTTTTCCGAAATGGCCAACAATTGTCTGTATTACAGCGTCAGCGAAGAAAAAGGCGTTGTGCTGAACGGGCCTCCGGGAAGCGGCAAGACGTTTCTGGTCAGAGCCTGGCTCAGCGAAAACAGCGATATTCACGATATCGCCACCAGCGCTTCCGCGCTTCAGGATCCGATCAATCCCTGGGACGGAGCTGTGGAAAATCTGGAAAAAGTCTATGATATCGCGAAAATGATTGCACCGTGTCTGGTGTTTTTCGATGAAGGTGATTCTTTAGCGCCCCGCCGCGGGGCTTCCGGAGGGTCTCATTCCGATAAACTGACCAACAAGTTTCTGAGTCTGATTGATGGCGAAGTTCCCATGAACCGGGTGTTTACAGCGCTGACCACCAACCGTCTCGATATTCTGGATCCCGCGCTGGTGCGATCCAAACGCTTAAAAGTAATGGAAATTTCTGGCCATTTGCGCCGTAAGGATATCACGGACATCATTCATCAGACATTGAGACATGTGCCTCTGTCGCCGGAACTTTCGGTAGAAACCATCGTCGAGGCGGCCAAAGGACTTTGCAATACACCCGCGGATTATTCGGCCTTTGTAGAAAAAGCCCGGGCGCTTCGCGGCACGGAATACGAGGTGCTTCAACGGATCCGTGAACTTGCAAAATCCAGCGAAGATATTCGAGACAAATTCGTCAAATTCAATTTTAAATCTCTGATGGGCATACTGGATGCGATAGACGCCCCTCAGCCGCTGCGGTCTTCCATCAAAAAGGAGCCGGCGCTGCTGCTGGCCCATTATTCCGATGTCATAGATATCCTCAAGCACATCGTCTCGATAGAAGATTATCCGCTGATGCCGTCTCACTTGAATTCCGCACGTCAAGAGATATCTCACAGTCCGATCAAGATCGGCAAGGTGCAGCTTGACGAATTCCTGGAAGCCGAACTCAGCCAGGAACCTCAGGTGGGCTTCATCATCGGGGTTGGCGCCAATGACGTTTCAGGGGTTTTGCTGCCGATTGCCACCAGTCTCACCTACAGCCTTTCTTCGGAAAAAGTTCTTGTTACCGGCGCGGTATCTTCAGGATCCGCCACGGCAGAGCTGGATATGGCGGTTCAGATGACCCAGCAATCAGCGCAGGAAGCACTGACAATGGTGAAAAATTACTTGCAGGAGCTGGATCCCAAAGTCAGTATTCCACGCCTGTTAGGAGAATTTCTAGAGAACTACACCATTCATCATCAGCTTCTGTCAGCGTCTTACAATGTTGGCGGGCCGTCTGCCGGGTATGCGCTGGCGCTCAACACCCTGTCTGCATTGTTGCAGATTCCCATTTATCACGATTTCGGCATTACCGGCGCGCCGTGGACCAAAGGCGTCAAAAAAGGAGAAGTTGGCGGTTCCGTAATTATTGGAGGACACAAGAAAAAAGCGGAGACTGTCCTTACATATCTGCGCCGGATGTACATGCCGCTTCAGAACTACAATGACCTCGATCCTGAGTTTCTGGTCAATTACTGGGAACAGGGAAAAGATATTCTGGGAATTTCCAATTTCGGAGAACTGGTGCCGGAAGTCGTCTGGCTGGGGCCTGCTTACGAAACCGTGCTTCAGGAACTCATCGCCATGAGGATTGAGTACAAACTGAAGAAGTCCAGAGGACTGGAGGGGTATGACAGCAACAAAGAAAGTATTCTGAAGCACAAAAAGTATCTGAAAGATCAATTGGAGAAAAAAATCGTGGATCGTCTGGAAGCTATCCGAAAATATCTCAGGAATCTGGTCAGCGATCCC
>JAJYBO010000083.1:9884-10500 GCA_021778975.1 Deltaproteobacteria bacterium | reverse complement strand
CATGACCGGAATGCCTTCGGTGATGGCAACGATCAGCTCGAGGCCCGCGTCCGCGGCTTCCATGATGGCGTCCGCGGCGAACGGCGGGGGAACGAAGATCATGCTGCAATTGGCGCCTGTCGCCTTTACCGCATCCCGAACCGTATTGAATACCGGGACGTCGTCCATTTTCTGGCCGGATTTTCCGGGAGTGACCCCCGCCACCACCTGGGTGCCGTAGGCCACACACTGCCGGGTGTGAAACTGTCCTTCCTTGCCGGTAATGCCCTGAACCAGCAGCCGGGTATTTTTATTGACAAATATGCTCATGATGTTGCCTCCTGGCCCCTGACGATGCCCGCCACCTTCTGGGCGGCGTCTTTAAGATCTACGGCCGTGATCAGATTCAAACCGGATTCACGCAATATCTGCCGGCCTTTCTCGACGTTGGTGCCTTCCATGCGGACGACGACGGGAACGTTGATGCCGGTTTTCCGGGCCGCCTGAACCACGCCTTCAGCCAGGATGTCGCAGCGCAGAATGCCGCCGAAAATATTGATGAGGATCCCCTTGACATTTTTGTCGCTCAGGATAATCCGGAACCCGTTTTCCACCATTTCCGCGTTGGCACCGCCGC
>JAJYBO010000083.1:0-9874 GCA_021778975.1 Deltaproteobacteria bacterium | reverse complement strand
ATCCAGAAAGTTGGCGGGGCTGGCGCCGGCCTGCTTGATGATGTCCATCGTCGCCATGGCCAGTCCCGCTCCGTTGACCATGTTGCCCACGTTGCCGTCCAGAGCGATGTAGTTGAGGCTGAAACGGGAAGCGTCGATTTCAAGAGGATTTTCCTCATCCAGATCCCGATAGGCTGTAATGTCCTTGTGGCGGAACATGGCGTTGTCATCGAAATTGACTTTGGCGTCCAGAGCGATGACCTGCTGTTCAGCGGTGATGACCAGCGGGTTGATTTCCACCAGCGAGCAGTCGTAATCCACAAACAGGGCATACAGGCGGCTGAGCAGCGCCGTAAAGGGTTTGACGACCTCCGCGGACAGGTTCAGCCCGTAGGCGACTTCCCGGCAGTGATAGCCCTGAATGCCGGTCAGGGGATTGATATAGACTTTGATGATTTTTTCAGGGGTCTGAGCGGCAACCGTTTCGATGTCCATGCCGCCGGCCTCGCTGGCGATGATGACCACAGTGGCGGTCGCCCGGTCGGGTATGATGCTCAAATAGAGTTCCTTGCGGATGTTGAGACCCTGCTCCACCAGCACTTTCCGGACAAGTCTGCCTTCCGGGCCTGTCTGATGGGTGATCAGATTCATTCCCAGAATCTGCCCGGCGACCGTCGCCACATCGGCTTTCGACTGGGCCAGCTTGACGCCGCCGCCCTTGCCTCTGCCGCCGGCGTGAATCTGGGCTTTGACCACCACTGGATAGGCGCCCAGTTTCTCGGCGGCCGTCTGCGCTTCCTCCACGCTGAAAGCCACATTGCCTTCCGGTATGGGAATCGCGTATTTTCTGAACAATTCCTTGGCCTGATACTCATGAATTTTCATGGATGTTCCGTCTCCTTCTCTTTCAACTCCCGATCTCCCCCGGCGGGGGAGAGGGGGAATATGTCTGTTCACGGACGCCGGCGGATCCGCTGCGACGATAAACGCCGCCCGGCCGCACGCGTTCGGGAGTTATCCGATGACGCACAGCACCGCCCCTTTGGGAACGGAGTCGCTGCTCTTGAAGTTGATGGCCTTGATCACGCCGTCCACCGGAGCGGCCAGCGCGTTTTCCATCTTCATGGCTTCCAGAACGACCACGGTATCGCCTTTGCGGACGGTGTCGCCGACGTTCTTTTCGAAGCGGACAATCATACCCGGCATGGGCGCTGTGATCGGCGTGCCATCCACGGCGGCCGGAGCGGCTGCTGCTGGTTTGGCCGGAGCGGCGGCTGCGGGTTTGGGGGCTGCTTTCGGAGCCGCAGGCGCAGCGGGTCTGCCAGGGGCTGCCGCTGGTTTGGGCGCCGCCGCAGGCTGGATGTAACTCACCACCGGCGCGCCGCCGATTTCCTCGACACCGACCTCAAAATAATCGTTGTCCACAAAGACGTTGAATTTTCTGAGGTTGTCACCTTTTTCGGGCGCTTCCTTTTCGATTTTCTCCACCAGTTTTCCAGCCAACGCTTTCTGGATCAGTTCTTTTTTGGCCTTGACTTGTTCAAGCGTTATCGGCTTGACATCATCGGGAACGGGTTCCTTCCCGTATTTCCACTGGAGGTAACGTTTTCCGGTGACCGGATACAGGGCGTAGATCAGTTCATCATCCAGATCCGCGGCCAGACCTTTCACATCTTCCTGAGCTTTTTTAAGTTCCGGTTCCAGTACCTGCGCCGGACGGCAGGTGATAGGCTCTTCGCCTCTGGGGTAGCCTTTGAGCGCCTTTTTCTGAACCTCCGGATTGATGGGGACCGCTGTCTTGCCGTACAGCCCGTAGCAGAGATCCTTGACCTGGCCGGTGATCATTTTGTAGCGTTCATTTTCATCGTCAAAAAGCACGTTGTTGACGGTCTGGATGCCGACGATCTGGCTGGTCGGCGTTACCAGCGGAATCTGCCCCAGGTCTTTGCGCACCCTGGGGAGTTCGGCATAGACCTGATCTATCTTGTCCAACGCATCCATCTCCCGGAGCTGGTTGACGAGGTTGGAAAGCATGCCGCCCGGTGTCTGGTGGAGCAGCACGTTGATGTCAATGATGGACAGCTTGGTGTCGTCCAGCAGGTGCCGGTATTTGGGGCAGATTTCCTTCTCGAGGATTTCGTTGATCGCGGCCAGCGCTCTGATGTCGAATCCGGTGTCGCGGTCTGTTCCCAGAAGGGTCATGACCAGAGGCTCGATCGCCGGATGGGACGTCCGATACGCATAAGGCGACATGCAGGTGTCAATGATATCCACCCCGGCTTCAATGGCCTTTAAATGCGACATCGAGGACATGCCCGACGTGAAATGGCTGTGCAGGTTGATTGGCACCTTGACGGTGGTCTTCAGCGCTTTGATGATGTCATAGGCGTCATACGGAGAAATGAGGCCCGCCATGTCCTTCAGACAGATGCTGTCCGCCCCCATGGCTTCAAGGTCCTTGGCCTTGTTCACATAGTAGTCCAGGTTATAGACCTCGCCGCCCAGACGGGGTTCCGTCATGGTGTAGCAGATACATCCCTGGAAGTGTTTGCCGCAGGACTTGATGACCGGAACGACGGTCTCGAAATTGCGGTAATCGTTCAGGGCGTCGAATGTTCTGAAAATATCCATGCCGTTGGCCGCGGCCCTTTCCACAAAAGCGCGGGCGACGTCGTCCGCATAATTGCGGTATCCCACCAGGTTCTGCGCCCTGAGCAGCATGGAAAACGGCGTTTTCTTGATGTAGCGTTTCAGCGTCCGGAGACGTTCCCACGGATCTTCGTTCAGAAAACGGTGCATGGTGTCAAACGTGGCGCCGCCCCAGGTTTCCATGGCCCAGAAGCCCACTTCGTCCATTTTTTCCGCCACGGGGATCATGTCTTCGGTTCTGCCGCGGGTGGCGAACAGGGACTGGTGACCATCCCTCAGCGTCAGGTCTTCTATCTTGACCGGATTGGCCGCTTTGGGCCGATCTTTACTGTAATTCATCTGAGTCTTATGTACTTGATCGTGATCGCTCATGCTTCAAATCTCCTCATATCTATATGAACAGCTTCTTGAATAGGTTTTCGATTGACGGCGGTGTTTCCGCCGAAACCATGATATTCGTGATATTCGCATGTCCGGTTCAGCGAAGTCTTGCGCGCTGAAATGTCCGGAGCTGCATCAGGGTTCGCAGGCCCATTGTTTCCTGGCGTCCGCTGATTCCCCACAACCGGAGCGGCGGCGCCGGCGCTGCGATGGCATCCGCGGTTTGCGGCGGTGTCATGGCCGCTGCCTCTTCCTGTGAGCGGATATAACCGAACACCGCAGCGATGGCCGCCGCGGCTTTGGGGGAAAATTTCTTGTCTGGTTTCATAGTCCCGCTCCTTTACATCGGAATATTGCCGTGTTTTTTGGGCGGCCGCGTTTCCCGCTTGCTGCACATGATTTCGAGCGCGTCAATCAGTCGGGGCCGGGTCTCACTTGGAACGATCACCGCATCAATATAGCCTCTGCTGGCCGCGCAGTACGGGTTCGAGAAAAGATCGTCGTATTCCTGAATTTTTTCGAGCCTTTTGGCCTTGGGATCCGCCGCGCCGGAAATTTCCTTGCGATGGATGATGTTGGCGGCGCCGGCGGCGCCCATAACCGCGATCTGGGCGGTCGGCCAGGCGAAGGCCATATCCGCGCCCAGGTCTTTGGAACACATCGCCAGATACGATCCGCCGTAATCTTTCCGTGTAACCAGCAGCAGCTTGGGAACCGTGGCTTCGGAATAGCACCAGAGCAGCTTGGCGCCATGGCGGATGATGCCGCCCCATTCCTGGTGGCTGCCGGGCAGATAGCCGGGCACATCGGCGATGGTCAGAATGGGGACATTGAACGCATCGCAGAAGCGGATGAACCGGGTGGCCTTGTCCGAAGCGTTGATGTCGAGGCATCCGGCCATGACGCTGGGCTGATTGGCGATAATGCCGATGCTTCTGCCGTTCATCCGGGCGAATCCGATCAGAATGTTGGGCGCAAAGTATTCATGCGGTTCGAAAAAAACGCCGTTATCAACAATTTCCCCGATGACGGCTTTCATGTCGTAAGACTGGTTGGGGCTGTCAGGAACGATGGTGTTCAGCGCCGGGGATTCGCGGCGCGGATCATCGCCCGTCGGTACAATGGGCGGGTCTTCCATGTTGTTGGAGGGCAGATACGACAGCAGCGTCTTGATCTTGGCGATGGCGTCCTCGTCGCTTTCGCAGGCGAAGTGGGACACCCCGCTCTTTTCGTTATGCGTCATGGCGCCGCCGAGCTCTTCGAAGCTGATTTCCTCGCCGGTGACGGATTTAATGACCTCCGGCCCCGTAATGAACATGTAGCTGGAGTTTTTGACCATAAATATCCAGTCCGTCATGGCGGGTGAATATACGGCGCCTCCCGCCGTCGTTCCCATGATCGCCGATATCTGGGGGATAACGCCGGAGGCCAGGGCGTTCCGGTAAAAAATCTGCCCGAAGCCTGACAGCGCATCCACGCCTTCCTGTATTCTGGCGCCGCCGGAATCGTTCATGCCGACAAAGGGCACGCCGGCTTTCATCGCCATGTCCATGACCTTGCAGATCTTTTTGGCGTGCATTTCGCCGAGACTGCCGCCGCGGGCGGTGAAATCCTGAGCGAACGCGAACACCGGACGTCCGTCCGCCAGGCCATGGCCCGTGATGACGCCGTCGCTGGGGATCTCGATTTTTTCCATGCCGAAATTGGCGCACCGGTGTGACACAAACATGTCAATTTCACGAAATGTACCGGCGTCAAAGAGCAGATTCAGGCGTTCACGCGCCGTCAGCTTGCCTTTTTCCCGTTCCTTGGCGATGGCTTTCTCACCGCCCATTTTCAGGACCTGCGCCTCACGCGCTTTCAGATCCTTGATTTTGTCTTCCACTATGCCCATCGCTATATCCTTTCCTGTCTCATAAATGACGTTTTCTTCGATACAACACCATCGTAAAAGGGCGCCTTCGGCAGGCGCTGATTGTGCGGAATCAGCGCTTCATGCGCCGCTTCCGTCCAGAATTCCCAGAAGCCGGCCTGCCGCGGCGGTGGACGCCAGGGTTCCGTCTTCCACCTGCCGCATCAGCCCCGGCAAACGCCGCTGAACCTCGGGGTGATGGTGGAAGCGGTCTTTCAGCCCTTCCTCCACCAGCGACCACATCCAGGACAGCGCCTGCTGACGGCGGTTCTGCATCAGTTCGCCGCTTTGGGTCATGACGTCCCGATGCCGCAGGACCACCTCCCATATCTCACCGATACCGTTCATGTCCCGCGCGCTGCACGTCAAAACCGGCGGCGTCCAGTTGGGAGAGGCCGGTTTCAGAAGATGCAGGGCGTTTTCATAATCTTTCCGGGCGCGCCTGGCCTTCTCGACGTTATCGCCGTCCGCCTTGTTGATGGCGACGGTGTCCGCCAGTTCCAGAACGCCCTTCTTGATACCCTGAAGCTCGTCGCCGGCGCCGGCCAGCATCAGCACCAGAAAAAAATCCACCATCGAGGCGACCGTGGTCTCGGACTGACCGACCCCGACCGTCTCCACGATAATCACATCGAACCCGGCGGCCTCGCACACCAGCATGGTCTCCCGCGTCTTGCGGGCGACGCCGCCCAGTGTGCCTCCGGAGGGGGATGGACGAATGAACGCTCGTTCATCCACCGACAAACGTTCCATCCGGGTTTTATCCGCCAGAATACTCCCGCCGCTGCGGGTGCTGCTGGGATCGACCGCCAGCACCGCCACGCGGCGGCCGCTTTCCACCAGCATCATGCCCAGGCTTTCGGTGAACGTGCTCTTGCCGACACCCGGAACCCCGGTGATACCCAGACGCACGGCTTTTCCCGTGAACGGCAGGAGGCGGTCCAGAATTTCCTGGGCCTGCGCCTGATGGGCGCTCAGAGAGCTTTCGATGAGCGTGATGGTTTTGGCCAGAGCCCGGCGGTTTCCCTCCCGGATGGCGTCAATGACAGCGGTGTCGCCGGCGGCCATCATCCCTTCTTTTTCTCCAGTGCGTTCAGTGTCTGATTGGCCGAATCGGTGATGGCGGTGCCAGGGCCGAACACGGCGACCGCTCCGGCGGCGAAAAGGAAATCATAGTCCCCCGGCGGAATGACGCCGCCCACCACCACCTTGATGTCATCGCCGCCGCCGGCCTTCAGCGCCGCGATGAGTTGCGGCACCAGGGTTTTGTGACCGGCCGCCAGACTCGAAACGCCCACGATATGGACATCGTTTTCAATCGCCATTTTCGCCGCTTCTTCCGGGGTCTGGAACATGGGGCTGAGATCCACGTCGAACCCGAGATCCGCGTACGCTGTCGCCACCACCTTGACGCCGCGGTCATGGCCGTCCTGCCCCATTTTGGTCAGGAGAATCCGGGGCCTTCTGCCATGCGCATCCGCGAATTCCTGCGTCCGTTTTCGGATGGCGTCAATCAGAGTGGAATCGGCGTATTCGGAGGCATACACGCCGGAAATGCACTGCGTGGTGGCCACAAACCGGCCAAAAACTTTTTCCATGGCGTCCGACACCTCTCCAACGGTCGCCCGCAGGCGAATGGCCGCGATGCTGGCTTCCAGAAGATTTCCGCCGCTTTCCGCACAATGGGTGAGATGATCCAGGGCCGCTTTGACGGCGCCGGCATCCCGCTTCGCCCTGAGGTCTTTCAGACGGGCGACCTGCTCGATCCGTACGGCGTCGGTCACTTCGCGGACATCATCTAAGGGTTTTTCCTCGATTTTGTATTTGTTGACACCCACGATCACATCCAGCCCCTGGTCAATGCGGGCCTGCTTTCTGGCGGCGGATTCCTCGACGCGGAGCTTGGGCATGCCGGTTTCGATGGCTTTGGCCATGCCGCCCAGCGTCTGGACTTCCTCGATGATCTTCCGGGCTTCCCGGATAATGCCGTCGGTAAGAGCTTCCACATAATAGGAACCGGCCAGCGGATCCACGACATGGCAGATCTGGGATTCTTCCTGCACGATGATCTGGGTGTTTCGGGCGATGCGCGCGGAAAATTCCGTGGGGAGGCCGACGGCTTCGTCGAACGAATTGGTGTGCAGCGACTGGGTGCCGCCCAGCGCTGCGGACATACATTCCAGCGTGGTGCGGATGATGTTGTTGTAGGGATCCTGCTGGGTCAGACTCCAGCCGGAAGTCTGGCAGTGCGTCCGCAGCATCAGGGATTGCGGATTTTTGGGATTGAAGGGCTTGATCAGTTCGTGCCACAGGAACCGGGCGGCCCGGAGCATGGCGATTTCCATGAAGAAGTTCATGCCGATACCGAAGAAAAACGACAGCCGGGGAGCGAATGTGTCAATGTCCATACCGGTCGCCAGGGCCGCCTTGACGTATTCCAGACCGTCGGCCAGCGTGAACGCCGTTTGCAGCACCGAATTGGCGCCGGCTTCCATCATGTGGTAGCCGCTGATGCTGACCGTATTGAATTTGGGCATGTGTTTGGAACAGTATCCGATGATGTCTGACACAATCCGCATGGATGGAACCGGGGGGTAAATATAAGTATTGCGGGTCAGATATTCTTTCAGGATGTCGTTCTGGATGGTGCCGGTCAGCTTTTCCTGGGGAACGCCCTGCTCTTCGGCGGCCACGATGTAACCGGCCAGTACGGGAAGCACCGCGCCGTTCATGGTCATGGAGACGGACATCTGATCGAGCGGAATCTGATCGAAGAGAATTTTCATGTCTTCGACGGAATCCACAGCGACGCCGGCCTTGCCGATATCACCCACAACGCGGGGATGATCCGAATCATAACCCCGGTGCGTCGCCAGATCGAAGGCCACGGACAGTCCTTTTTGCCCGGCGGCGAGGTTTTTTCGGTAAAATTCATTGGATTCCCGCGCGGTTGAAAAACCGGCGTACTGACGGATGGTCCAGGGCCTTCCGGCGTACATGGTGGCCATCGGGCCGCGTACAAAGGGCGCAAGGCCCGGAAGGGTGTTGACATGCTCCATGCCTTCGAGGTCTTCAGCGGTGTAAAGCGCCTTGACCCGGATGCCTTCCGGGGTCATCCAGTCCAGGGTGTCCGGAGATTTTCCCTTGAGCAGTTTGGTGGCGAGTTCTGTCCATTTTGGTTTTTGCGGATGTTCCGACATGGTGTTCTCCTTATATCCTTCAGAAAATAACGCTAACGAAATTGAAGCGCCGGGATGCCCCGTCTGCAAGGTCGCCCGGCGGATGGAGGTGCGAATTTATCAGTGATCTCTCTGGCAAAGCTCCACCAGGATGCCGTTGGTGGATTTGGGATGCAGAAAGGCGATTTTCGCGCCGCCTGCGCCGATCCGGGGCTTTTCGTCAATCAGCTTGACGCCTTTGGCCTTCAATTCTTCCAGGGCGGCCTCGATGTTTTCGACGCGAAACGCCACATGCTGAATGCCTTCCCCGCGCTTTTCGATGTATTTGGCGATCGGGCCGTCCGGCGCCGTGGATTCCAGCAGCTCCACTTCGCTTTCGCCGACCGGAAAAAACGCGGTGGTCACCTTCTGCTCCTGAACGGTTTCCGCGCCGGAAAAAGACAACCCCAGCGTTTCCGTCCAGAAATTTTTACGATCCTCGATGCTGTTTACGGCGATTCCCAAATGGTCAATTTTCAGTACTTTCATCATTTGCTCCTTGTGTTTCGTCACTCTTCCGTTGATTACATGAAATCCATACCCACCATATCGCAACAAACCATTTCAGGGCAGCCTTTCGTCAGCGTTCCGTCACGGGCTGGAAATCGCCCGCCATACCATTTCGAACAACGCATTGGCCTGAGCCGCCAGATTGTCTTTCTGCCCGCGGGACACCCACATGAAAAAAGTGCGCTGAACAAAGCCCATCATGAAATCGAGCAGCACTCCGGCGCGGACATCGGCGTTCAATATCCCTTCTTTCTGCCCCTGACGCAGCACTTCGAGAAAAAGGTTCATCATTTTCTTCTGCCGGAAGGTTTTGTCGACCATCCAGGTTTTCATCGGAAGGGTCATGAACAGAATCTTCCCCAGCCCCGGATTGCGTTCATAATAATCGAGCTGAAGCCAGAACACCTTACGGAGTTTCTCCTTCAGATCTTCGATGCCCTGAAGATGGTCGGTGATCCGATCCGTCAATTTTCCCAGCCATACGTCCACAACGGCGAACACCAGACCTTCCTTGCTGCCGTAATACCCGTAAATGGTGCTGAAACTGACCCCGGCCTTTTTGGCGACCGTCCGGATATTGGCCTGATGAAAGTCGGATTCGGAAAAAATTTCCAGCACCGCGGTCTCGAGCCGTTTCTGGATTTCGGTTTTGAAAACCTTGTTACTACCTGATGTATTTGTATCGTCAACTGTCAAAACATGTCCGTTAAACTATTTAATATTACAAAAAATATTCTTGATTCTAAAACTACCCGGAATGCAATTGAATAATACAAAAATATTGTTCCATACCAAAATTTATCATAATGGCTTGATATACCTTAATAAATAAAAATTAGTATATTTTTATAAAAAAAATACGAAACATTGTTACGTTTTTTGATATATGAATGGAATTATTCTGTCAAGTGGAAAATGGACACTGGTTCAGTTCAATGGGATACCAAAATCTGTAAGAATCAATGTGCTATGACAGATATATACCGATAAAAGTGTTCCGACTTTCATGGTTATGCCAGTTTAACCACTCTGAATAATTTGATAAGCCGATCCACACGCGCTGTGCGGGATTCGCCGATCAGGGTAAGCGGAAGAACTCCAAAGTGAAAACACCAATTGATTTGGAACTGAAGCATCCATATAATAGACGCCAGCGCATCTAAATATTGGGACGCCTCCAACCGGGTTTGATCGGTCAAATTTTACGAAGCCGTCCGAAATTCGA
>JAJYBO010000082.1 GCA_021778975.1 Deltaproteobacteria bacterium | reverse complement strand
TATGGCTGGGACATATAGCGAGTCAGTTTGCGCATGATAACCACCCCGTCAGGCTTCGCCTGCCACCCCTCCAAAGGAGGGGAATTTTCCGCGCCTTCCGCGCCTGTTGAAAAATCCCCTCCTTTCAGCACGAGGTGTTCTTTGTTGAAAATCACCTAACACGCCGGAAGGTGGCGTCAATAATCGTTCTTGATGGCGAGTATCTCTGGCCATATGGCCAGAAAGGCTTCTACAACCTTGGGATCGAAATGGGTTCCGGCGCCTTCGTAGATGATATATCGAGACTTTTCAAGCGAAAACGCATCCTTGTACGGCCTGCGGGATGTCAGTGCATCGAAGACATCGGCGATCGCGGTAATCCGCCCCACCAGCGGAATAGCCCTTTCTTTCAGGCCATTGGGATAACCGGCGCCATCCCAGCGTTCGTGGTGGGTCAGGGCAATGACTTCCGCCAGCCGGATAAAGGCGCTGTGAGAACCACCAAGAATTTTACCCCCAATGACCGTGTGGCGCTTCATGATTTCCCATTCATCCGGATTCAGTTTTCCCGGCTTCAAAAGAATTCTGTCCGGAATACCGATCTTCCCCACATCGTGCATCGGGGCCGCGTACAAAATGCGCTCAACGGTTTTGGCGTCAAGCCCCAATTGCCGGGCGATTGCCATCGAATAGCGGCTCATCCGCTGAATATGCGCGCCGGTTTCTTCGTCCTTATACTCCGCTGCGCGGGAAAGCCGGTGGATAGACTCCAGCGAAGCCACCTGAAGCGCTTCCAGCGTCTGTTGCAATTGCACGGTTTTCTGGGCGACGGTGGCTTCCAGTTTCTTTTGATAATCCCGGAGATGATCGTGGTACGCCTTGACCTTGACCAGCGTTTGAATGCGGATGCGCAATTCCAGCTTGTCCACAGGCTTGCTCAAAAAATCGTCGGCCCCGGCTTCCAGGGCTTTCACCCGGTCATGGACATCCCGAAGCGCCGTCACCATGACAACCGGTATGTCGCAGGTTTCGGGATTCTGCTTCAAGAGCCGCGTCGCTTCGAGGCCATCCATGACCGGCATCATGATATCCATCAGGATGACATCCGGCGGCGTTTCAGCGACTCTATCGAGTGCTTCTCCGCCATTGGCGGCCATCACGATGTCATAACCTTCAGGCGTCAGGAGCGCTTCCATCAGGCGCAGGTTGCGATCTTCGTCATCAACGACAAGGATGACAGGTTTTTTCAAAATAAGTTACCTTCCATACCCCGGTCAGGCATCACCGGCGCTGTTCTGTCCGGACATGGAATTCATCATTCGGAGCAGCTCCGCCACCTTGAACGGTTTGGAGAGATATCCGTCACAGCCCGCTTCACGCATGCGATTTTCGTCTCCGGTCATGGCATACCCGGTCAGCGCGATGATGGGGATGTTTCGGGTGTCCGGATTCGCCTTGAGAATGCGGGTGGCTTCCATACCGTCCATGATGGGCAATTGAATGTCCATCAGGATGATATCGGGCTTGTTCGCGATGGCCAGGTCAACACCTTCCTGGCCGTTGACCGCCTCGATAACCGCGTGCCCCGCATATCGGAGAACATCCTTGAGCAGCTTGATATTCAAAGGCTCATCTTCCACAACCAGTACAGTTTTTAGCATAATTTCAACAACCTCTTATTTATATATTGCGGTGATCGTTCAGCGGCAGCTCGATCACAAAACGGCTTCCTTTGCCCGGTCCTTCACTTTCCGCCCGGAGGCCGCCACCGTGCAGTTGCACGAATTTCCTGGCGAGCGACAGACCCAGACCGGTTCCGGGGGTAAGGCGGGATTTATCGCCCTGCACCTGATAGAAGGCGTCAAATATTTTTTCTAAATGATCGGGATGAATACCGATGCCCGTGTCTTCGACAGCGATCTGCAGGGTTGCACCCGGAGGATCGGAAACCCGAACCCTCACCGTGATCCCTCCACTATCCTGAGTGAATTTTACCGCATTGGCAAGAAGATTGAAAAGAGTTTGTTTGAGTTTTCGGCTGTCCGCGTAAATTTGTCGGGTTTCCATGCTTTCAGGAATGTCCCTGTGTATGGTAATGCCATGCTTGACGGCTTTCTCGCGGATCATGAGCAGACTGTCTTCGATAATGTCCATGACAGGGCAGGGTTCGGCCTCCAGCTCCATTTTTCCGGCCTCCACCTTCGACAGATCCAGAACGTCGTTGATGAGCGCCAGCAGGTGGTTGCCGCTGGAGAGAATATCCGCCACATATTCTTTCTGTTTGGCGTTGAGCGGCCCGAAATATTCTTCGGACAGCACTTCGGAAAAACCGAGAATCGCGTTCATAGGTGTTCGGAGTTCATGGCTCATGTTGGCCAAAAACCGGGATTTGGCCTGACTGACCAACTGGATGTTGTGAATCAGCTCGACTTCTTTCGAGATATCCCGAAAGATTTCGACCGCGCCCACCACCTCGCCATTGCTGTCCATGATGGGCGATGCGGACAGGGAAACCGGCCTCAGCCGGCCGGACGGGTTCCGGAAAAACACCCCGTCCACGCTTACCGGGCCATTTGATTTCCAGATAATTCTCAAAGGGCAATGCTCGCCGTTGCAGAGAACCTGGCCGCTGTCATCCTGATGACGCAGGATTTCGGAGCAGGGTTTTCCAATGACATCCTGGCCCGCGTACCCGGTGATAAATTCCGCTCCCTTGTTCCATGACAGGATGACATTGTTACGATCCACCGTATAGACGCCGTCCGAAATGCTTTGCACCACGGTTTCCGCATATCGTTTTTCCTGAAGCACCTGCTCGTAGAGGCGAACATTTTCGACCGCCACCGCGATCTGGGCGCCGAAAGTGGTCATCGTTTCCAGTTCTTCGGCGTCAAACGCGCGATCCGTCCGGCATGCAAGTAGCATGGCGCCCACCACGGTTTCCCGGGAAATCAGTGGAATGCCCGCGATCGTCTGTATCCCTTCCCGGCGCAATATGGGCTGAACGTTCTGGAACGGATATTCCGATATTTTCATGATGATCGGCCGGCGCCGCGATACGACCCATCCAGAAAGCCCTTGATCCACTTTCAGATAGGCTGCGGCTTCAAGAAGTTCTGGTGGAAAACCGGATTGCACCCACAATTTCAGCCCATCGCCGCCGGGTTCCATCAGGCTGATGCCCGCCATATCCATTTCCAGCAATTGTACGATCCGCTTCAAGACGGTGTCCAGCAGTTGCGTGAGATCCAGATATCTGCCGATGGCAAGGGAAATGACATTTCGGGTTTTCAATTCCCGGTTCGATTTCAGGAGTCTGGCCTCGGCCTGCTTGCGTTCCCGGATATTGCGGACAAAACTCTGAATGGCCGGCTGCCCCTGATATTTCAGCATCGTGGCGCTGATCTCGACCGGAATGGTGGCGCCATCCTTACACTGGATAACGCTTTCAATGATGGCGGAGCCTTTTTCCTGAATGTTTCCCACGATCATGGCGTATAGAATGGCTTCGGCCTGCGTCATGATGTTTTGAACAGTATTACGCAGGAGTTCGTCCCGGGTATATCCGAGGCTGGTAACCGCCGTTTGATTGACATCCAGGATCCGTCCGTCCAGCGCGTGAATGACAATGGCGTCGTTGGCGTTTTCAAACAGATGCTGATATTCGGCCTGAAGGCTGTTATAGGATTTTTCCAATCGGGAGGCCATTTCATTGAAATCGCCGGCAAGTTCCAGAAATTCGGGGCTTCCCAGCGCCTCGATGCGCTGCGCCAAATGGCCGGCGGCGATCTGTCTGGCGCCAAAGCGAAGCGCGTTCAAGGGAGCGGTCATCAGACCCGACAGCCACAGCGCCGAAACGATGGCCAGCCCAAATCCCAGCAGCATGACCCCCAGAAAAACTCCGATAAACTGGTTGGCGGATTTGAGAATATCCCGCCGGGATACCAGATGCCCCAGCACCAGAAACCGGCTGGCATCCGCGGAAAGCGGGATCGGCGCAAAAAAGATTTTCCAGGGTCCGCTTTCAACGACACCGGATTTGCCGGACAGTAATACATCCGCGGCATGCGGATAATCTTGCCGGAGCGAATGTCCGGCGCCGAGATCTTCCGGGCCGCCCCATTCATCGTCCGGATCGCTGCAATGATGGATGTAGAACCCCCGCATATCCGAGACAAAGTAAGGGAGTTCCGCATCGGGCATATCCGAAAAGGCCCGGTACAACAAAAAATCCGTATCAATGGTGATGACCAAAATGCCCCGCAGCACATTGTCATGATCGAAAAGTGGTGTTCCCATATGAACGACGGCCCTGTGAGTCGCCAGAATCTTTCCCTGTTTCTGGTTCAGCGCGGGATCGGATATATAAATATGGCCGGCGGACAACTTGCAGGTCTCTCGAAAATACGGGCGGTCCGCTTTCGACTGTAGTTCTTTGTCCGGAACGATGACCGGCGCCGTGCTGTCACCGTCAATCCGGACGACCTCCATCCCCGCGGCATCCAGCAGACAGATCTGAACATACTGGCCGCTGGCCTTGAGCATGACCGAAAAGATATGTCCCAGCCGCTGGACGCTCTGCCGATACGCCGGCGCCTTTGCAGGCTGCGCCATGGACTGGATGACATCCTGGGTGCGGGGCATGAGCGCCGCGATTTGCATATCTTCTCTGACCTCGTCCAAAAGCCGCCCGATTTGCAGAACCCCGGCCTGATTGATGGCGGTATATTGCCGTTCGATGGACGCATATATCAGGTGGCGTTCATGAAAAAACCCATACACCGCCATAATGCCCGCGGAAATGCCCCCCATCAAAAGAAATGCGGCGATCAGACGGATACGAAATGTCAGATGCTGGTTCCAAAATGCTGCGCGGTTCATTCGATTTTTCCGTCTTTCTGCGCGGGTTGGGCAGTATCCGGAGGGGTGGACGCGGCGGTCTTTCCCCAGCGCATATTCACCTTTTTCCAGACGCCGTCTTTACTGAAGCACCGCCAGCCCCATTTGAGCCATGACAGCAGAGAAAACGCCAGCCAGAGCGACCAGCAGAGCATCAGCACATGGAAAACCCACAGCGGCAGGCTGATGACCCGGACGTCCGGCATCGGCCCTGCCATACGATCCAGCGTCCAGTTGAGAATCTGGCGGGTGGAATGATTTCCGGCGATCTGCATGTTCGGAATGCCCATCAGTCCGTTTTCGACCGCCATATACAGCCC
The DNA here is from genome assembly GCA_021778975.1 of Deltaproteobacteria bacterium. Lineage (GTDB taxonomy): Bacteria > Desulfobacterota > Desulfobacteria > Desulfobacterales > Desulfatirhabdiaceae > RAAP-1. Next base: position 5,364 of record JAJYBO010000082.1, on the reverse strand, counting down.
GGAAAGCGCTGCCGCGGACCACAACAGCAGCAGCAACTGGGTCATGTTGAACCGGGACGGCGAGTCCTGCGGCGCCGCGGCGTTTCGGACGCCCAGCGCCAGCAGCCATCCGGCGATCCCCATCGCCATGAGAGGTGGAATCTGCGTCAGTCCGATGCCCAGCAACAGCCAGTCATAATAGCGGAGCGGGGTGATGGAGGTTGCGGCCAGCAACGCCGCGATCAGCAGGACCACCAGAAGATATCCCCAGAAAAGCACTGCCGGCCCCAGCCGGGGGCCAGACGTCCAGAGTATCCACCGGTGTTCCGGCATCTGGACGACAACCTCCGCATTCACCGCCGGGCCGCCCGCCGATGGCGGCGCAGGATGATACGACACGGACAGCGGCGACGGATCCTGCCATTCCAGCGTGATGGTCTGGCTTCCGGGAACCAGGGGCGCGGTAACCTGCCGCCCTTCTTGATGAATCGGCTCCAGCCGGCCCTGAATCAGGACTTTTTGAAGAATGGCGTTTTCAGGCAGTTCCAGAGTATGGCGCCCGCCGCGGGATGTTCGCACCGTTACGGAAAACACGGCGGCGTTCAGGCGATCCCCCGGTGTCCACCGCAGGCGGCTGCTATCTATCGTGACCGCGGCGCCAGGAATGGCGCTGGGTCTGGAAACCTGTATCTCCACATGCTCTCCGGGCCAGGGACGCCATTCCGGTCGCCATTGCCCCTGGGTATCCTGATGATGAATCGGCGGAATCCCCGAAATCTGGCAATGCCAGATGGTATTGGCTTCCAGCACCCAGTCTTCGGCCCAGGGAACGGCGTCCGGCGCGGCCAGATTCAGGTGGTCGGAGGTTTCTATGCGGGATTCCAGATGAACCGCTTGCGTATCGGGGCCAAAACTTATCATGGCCTTTCCCTGATTCACCAGAATGCCCGGCGTGGTCACGGATTCTCCGGCAATGAGCGGCAATTGCAGGGTTGCCGCAGCCCCCGGAGGCGTCTCCCGCGTGACGGTGGTCAAAACCTGCCAGATCAACCCCAAACGCAGCACCCGGCGCACCTGAAAAAAGGGCTGCAGGAGCGCGGCGCTGACCGGAACGTCGCCGGATGCTTTTTGGGGTTCCATCCGGTAAAGCTGGATGCCGCCAGCCACCTGACCGTCGGGCTGGATGCCCTGAATATCCCATCCGTCACCGGATACCGTTACCTGGCGGGGTTTGACAGGCAGTGTGAGCTGAATTTCGTTGAGGGTTCCGGTAGCGCCGGACAGCACGATCCGGTGAACCCCCCGCGGCGTCAGCACCCAGAGCATGCCGTCTGGAGATGCCGATGAATCCTCGTTCGAATGGGGGCGTGCGTCTCTGAAAAGTTCGTTCACAGGCTTTTGATCCATCAGCACCGTATCCGGGATCCACCCCTTTACCGCGCCGGGAAGCGGAACCGCCGTATCCACAGCCGCATGGACTTCGATCATTATCCGAAGTGCTGTCGGCGATATCTGAAGTTCCATTCGGGGGGTGTCCGCGCAGGTGGGGAAGCAATCCGGCTTTTTGAGAAGCCGTATCTGAAGTTCTTTCAGAAGCTCCGGCGGCGGAAAAGACCGGGATGCCGCGGTGTCCGGCGCCGCAAGGGCTGGGGCGGCGGCATGCGCCGTAATCCCGGACATCAGAAAAACGAACAGGCAGGCCGCGAGCCATCGTTTGAGGGAAATTCGCTCTGACCAGACCTTCGCGCCGCAAACCCCTGCGGCCAGCGCCGCGATCAGCAGCACCCGCAGCAGCGCCAGCAGCAGATTGGCGCCCGGAGATATCAGCCAGAGATGCAGGATTTGCGACGGGGCGACCGCGCCGTTCCATTTTAGCGTGAAAGAACGCCATTTCCAGGCGGGAAGACCGGGTCCGGTCTGAATCAGGACGTTTTTATCCTGAATTGGCGGCGCGGCGACCGTATCCGTCTCTATTGTCAACCCGGATGCAGATTCGATCCTGTCAAATGAGCGTGACAGGACGGCATCCATTTTGGCGCCTTTCACCTTTTCGTTACGGGCTTTCACCGCCGGCGCGGACGCCGGGAGCGGCGCGGCGTAATATCGTTCCACAGGAACATCGAGCTGAGGATAAAGCCCGATACGCACCTGCTGCACCATAAACGGAATGCCGACCAGCACGAGGGCGATGATGCTGACACCGTTCCACAGCCGGGCGATCTTTCGCATCCATCCCTCCGGCAATACTTGCAGCAGCGCGGACGCCCCCAGAAGGCTCAGCCAGACATTGCGGGGCGCGGCGGGTTCATGCCAGGTCAGAACCAGGGTTATCAGCGCCAGAAGCCCCCATAACGGGGAATACAGTCTGTAAACCGCGATGGACACAATGAGGACCAGAAACAGATCCAGAAGCGACCAGTTTTCGACCCAGGGCAGGGGGTGGATATCCGCGCCGGTGGCGGCCAGCAGTTTCCAGCCGGGCGGCAGGTTCAGGACGCCCGAAACGGATTGAAAGACATGTCCCCAGTTGGTGACCGGAAGGCGGCGCAACGGTCCGGAGATTCGGGAATCGGCTTCCAGCCGCACATGGCCGTTTCTCAGTTCAACGCCGGCCCTGCCGTCCGGCGGCTGTGCGGTGATGAGCTGATCCACGCCATTCACCGCGACCCGTCCCAGGGCGCCGGGGGAGGCCATCGCCAGATACCACTCTCGCGTCAGGGTTCCGGAGATATGATCCTGAAGCGTGAATCCATTGCCATCGAAATCGAGCCACCAGGTACGCGCCAGGTGAAGCTGATCCGGTGCGGGTTCGCTGTCGCCTCGTCGAATCTGCTGCAAATGAAGGACGGTTCCGGAAACGACCCGGTAGGCGGGAAAGCGCCGCCATTCCTGCGGCGCATCGGCCTGTCCCGGATCAACAGCGGCCGCTCCGGAAACCGTGACCATTCGCAGATCGTTCCGGGATTGCCATGACCAGGTTTCTGCACCGTACCGGCAGGCGCCCGCGGCGATCTGCATCACGGGATGTTCCATCCGGCTTTCGATAGCGATCATCCAGCGTCCGGGGCGTAACTGAACGGTCAGAACACCGTCCGAAGCCATATTGGCTGGCAGTGGCGACACTATTTTTTGCGGAATCGCCCCCTGGAGCAGGATATTTTCCAGACGAATTTCTCGTGTTTTACCAGAAACATCGAGTTGCAACCGGGTTGTCGTTATCATGGGGATGCTGTCTGACAGCAGGCGAAATATCCGGACATCCATCCGGTTTTCCTGAACACTGGTGGATATCCTGCGCTGAATCCACAACCGGCCGGAGGCGTCTCGCACGGGCTGCGCCACCGGCTGTCCATTCAGCATGAGAGAGATGAGGGCGGTATCTGGCGGAATGGAGAGGGTTTCGGGGATATCTTTCCAGGCGAAGACGCCTGTCACATGGTGGGATCCTTCGGTAAGGCGGATCATGGGTTTTTGATCCCGAAAGATCACCGGCGCGGGAGCGCCGTCTAACTTTACATCGTTCGGATAGCATTCCGCACCACCGGGAATTTGCACCCACAGTTTCCTGAACGCCGTCCATTGCTGATCGAAGGTTCCGGCATGTGCGTCCACCGTGACGGTAAGGCGGGAGGGCCAGGCGCATACGGGCGCATCGGCGTCGTTATATCGGTCCGGACATTGTACGGTATCCATGCCGTACAGCACCCAGGACTTCCAGGCGGACAGATCTGGCGGGATATTTAAGGCAGGCGACAGATCGGCGCCCCATGCTCCACCATTATGGATACACAACACAAATCCCGCGCAAATCAGAATGCGGCGCAGGATGCCCCCTGACAAACCGTTGGACCATTTCCCGGATATCATAGACGCTCCCTTCGGTGATTTCCAACAAGGACTGAATCCCGACAGGTAAAAGTTTTGGCAACATCGTGTCTCCCTGACAAAGCGATGCAGCGCAACGCAGCAACCGGACTTTTTACGAAGCCGTCAAAGTACGTCATATGTCACTCCGACAACGCTATTTTTCCCAACCCCATGGACGCGCCTTTGCCCACATGAAGCAGACTGGCGGCCCGCCACCAACACCGGAGATTGTCCGGTAATGGTTCCAGAGCGCACACATCCCCCACAAGCCCGCCCATCAGCAATTTGCGCTGTTGCCGGTTGGAAAACCGTGAATAGTCTATCCACTTCAACTGCGCGGAAAACTCGGACATCGCCTCAAAACAGGGACGCAATTGCAGGTATGTCTCTTTTCCCAGCGCCGCGCCAGTGTGAAACAGACAATTCATGGCTTCCAGCCGGCAGGCAATGGTTGAGAAAAAAAACGGCCAGTTCATTTGGTCCATGTATCGGCCATGTTTTCTCAGGCGCAGCGGCGTAAGGAAAAACGCCTGAAACGCATCCGGCTGGCATACGTCATAATGCCGCTCATCTAACCAGTCGCTCAGAGGAAATGGCCCACTCGCGTCACTGATCGCATCGGCGCCCGAAGACAGCGCCCGCCGGTGGCCGCCGGGCAGATATTCCCACAATTCATTGATATCATAGCGAACACGTTCAGATCCCAGCCCCCGTGCGCCGCCTTCGATCACACCTGTCATCACAACCGGCAAACATCGCGCGCATTGCCCTATCAATGTGATTTCAAGCACCTGATCTGCTTCCGGGCAGATGGGGGGGTACAGAATGTAGCCTCTGGGGGCGTCTCTGATTCCGGAAAGAACCGTCTCCTTTTCGAAAAGCATGTAGTAGGGACAGTGATCCTGAATGGAACAGCTTTTACATTCCGGCTTGTGATGGAACGGACAGATCAGCCGCTGTAACTCCCAGCCGATCATCCCCCGCCAGGTAGAACCCAAATATCGAGGCAGACGGGAACGGTGGGGAATGTGGACATCAAACCCGATTTTCAGTACGGGCAGACTTCCGAAAAGCGCCGCCGGCGACAGATCGGAAGATGTTTCAGATAGGTTCATGAAAACCTCTTGTTTTGGCTCCCGAAAATAACGATTTTTCATTCCGTTTATAATCTGAAATATGTCGCCCTGACAACTTCCGGTGAATAGGCTCTTTCGAGGCGGCGGACGATGAAATGACCGTGCGCCATGTCCTGAAAATGATTGATGAACATCAGATTGATGGCCGCGCCTCCGGCGGCCCCGACCAGCGGAATACACTCGGCGGCCAGTTTTTCCGTCACATTGATCTCGAACCGCTCTGCAATCTGGGCAATCAAGCGGATCAGCACCGGCGCGCCTTCTTCGATAATGCCCTTTCCTGTCACATATTCCAGCGCCTCGGTTACAGACTTTGCGAGGGCGGCCCGTAACATGAAATACGCGGACTCGCCAGCGTCATCCTTATCGCTGCGTCCCCCCA
>JAJYBO010000081.1 GCA_021778975.1 Deltaproteobacteria bacterium | reverse complement strand
GAGCTACCAAAATCAATAAAAAAAATTTTTTCATCAATGTGCGGCTCCTTTTCAAATCACTTTTTTCTGATGCGCGTATCCCAGATGCGTATAAGCGCTTCTGGCAGCCCGCCTTCCCGATGACGTCCGCAGCACCATACCGGTTTTCAGCAGATACGGCTCCACAACATCCACCAGGGTGTCCGTTTCTTCCTGGAGCGTCGCCGCGATGGCCTCGATGCCGACGGGTCCGCCGTCATAAAAATCAATAATGGTTTTCATGTACCGCCGATCCAGATCGGTCAGTCCTTTTTCATCAACACCTTCCAGTAACAATGCCGCATTGACGACATCGCAGGAAACAGCGCCATCGGCGCGCACCTGCGCATAATCTCTCACCCGTTTCAGAAGGCGATTGACAATACGCGGCGTTCCTCTCGATCGGCGGGAGAGTTCCAGCGCCGCCGCTGGCGCCATCTTCATTTCCAGCAGCGCTGCGGATCGCCGCGAAATCTGCACCAGTTCAGATTCCTGATAAAAATCCAGACTTCTGAATATTCCAAATCGGTCCCGCAGGGGAGAGGACAACAATCCGACCCGTGTTGTCGCGCCTACCAGCGTGAAATGCTCCAGCCGAATCCGGTGACTTCTGGCATGGGTTCCTTTGTCGAACACAAAGTCAACGGCAAAATCTTCCATCGCGGGATACAGAAATTCTTCAACGGTTTTGGGAACTCTATGAATCTCATCAACAAACAGTACATCACCTCGAGACAGATGGGTCAGAATGCCGATGAGATCGCCCCCTTTTTCAAGCGCCGGCCCGGACGTAACGGTAAGACTTCCGCCCATCTCATTGGCGATGATATGCGCCAGCGTGGTTTTCCCCAGCCCCGGCGGGCCGTGAAACAGCACATGATCCAGTGGCTCCCGCCGCATTCGGGCGGCTTCGATGGCGATCTTGAGAGTCTCGACCACTTCAGCCTGCCCCACATATTCCGATAGATGCTCCGGACGCAAGGACAACATCTCCGGCTGCACATCCGCGGGCTGACATGCGCCTTCGACGACCCCGTGAACCGTCAGAGAAGACTTTCGTTTATCGTTTGTCATCGAGATCGTTATTTCGGTTTTGCACGAAACACCTCTTCAAGAAGTGTTTCCGGAGTGTCAATCGAAGGATTCGCTTCCAGAGTTTCTTCAACCATGCGCCGCGCCTCGGCGGCCTTGATTCCTAACTGACCGACCAAAACATCTATCACCGGCAGCGATATGTCTTCCTGCCGATATTCCGACTTTCGGGCGGATGCATCTTCAACGATAAACCTGTCCAATTTACCCGCCAGCGACGCCACCATCTTCTGAGCGGTGCGTTTGCCAATGCCTGTGAGTCGCTGAAGACATGACAGGTCATTGTTCTCGATAGCACGAGCGATTTCCTGCACCGATATCGTCAATGCGCGGGCCGCTTTCATGGGACCGATATCTTCAACGGTCATCAACTGCTGAAAAAAATCCTTCTGAACCTCGGAATTGAAGCCGATCAAAACCGGTCGAGGCTGTTTTTCGGTTTGATAATAATAAACAAACAACGAAACAGCGTTGCCGACAGCAATATCCTTCAAGGATTCCGAAACAATGGCCGGAAGCAGTACCTCATACCCGATCTGATTGGCCAGAATCAGGATTTTTTCCTCACGTTTCTGAAGCACCGCACCTTCGATATACCCTATCATCTTGAGCCATTTTGAACAAAGGAGGAACTGCCGTGCGAAGAGAGTACATCCCCATGACGCAGCAGACCGATCATCGCCAGCCCCAGCGCATCTGATGCATGATCCGGTTTTATGGGAAGAGTCAGTGACAGACGAGCCCGAACGGACTTTTCGAGCTGTTTTTTACTGGCGTTACCGTTTCCGGTAAGAACCTGTTTGGCCTCACGAGTGGCGATTTCACAAGCGGGAATGTTTTGCGTCGCCGCGGCCAGAAGCACCACCCCGGCCACCTTTCCTAACACAATGCCGGAACTCGGAAACGCTTCCAGGGAAAACACATCTTCCACCACCATCAGATCGGGATGCTCATCGGTCAGAATCTGAAGCAGACGTTCGTGAATTTCCTTGAGGCGATGCGGCAGACAGGTATGCGCCCGGGTTTGAATACTTCCATAAGAAAAGCGGTCAATATGCATCCCCATTCCAGTAACCACACCAATTCCGGTAGATGCCAGACCCGGATCAACGCCGATAACCTTCATGGCGTTTCACCAGGACGGCAATCGCCCCCCATCCATCGGCCATCTGACGCAGAAGCCATTGCTCGCATCAGGATCCTTCGAGCTTATGTTTGGCTATCCTGGCTTCGCTGCTGGAAGGATATTTACTGACCAGTTCCTTCAACACCAGACGCGCATTGGCTTTATCGCCAAGATTATAAAACGAAAGCCCCTGTTTCAGCAGAGCCGCCTGAACCTTGTTTCCCTTGGGATAATGCTCTATCACCTTTTGATATTCGAGAATCGCCTTTTCATACCATTTCTGGCGAAAATAAATCTCTCCTATCCAGAACTGCGCGCTGTCTGCAATACTTGATTTGGGAAAGCGCTTCAGAAAATCCTGAAAGCCTGTACGGGCATTTTCCAGATCCCCCTGATCGAATTCCTGTTTGGATTTGGCATAAAGCTCATTTTCGGAAAGCACTTTCGGCGCCGGAGGTTCTGCTTTATTCGGAACCGCCGATTGTTCAGAACCCGGCTTGACGGCAGGGGGCGCTTTTTTAGCGCTTCCATCCATCGCCAAATATTCTTCGATTCGTGTTACCCGATCTTTTAAAGCAGACACAGATTGATCGAGCGCCGTAATCCGTGAATCCAAATCACCACTCGCTCCGGCAGGCATACCCTGCCCCATTGCATGCTGTTTTTCTTCGATCTTCCCGTTGAGCGTCTGAATCTGATCCTGCAGCCCGTCTATCTTGGCATAAATCTCTGCATATTCGCTTCTGAGTTGCCGCTCTTTCTCGACCTGACTTTTCCGGAAATCTTCTATCCGTTGATCACGAGATCGTTCGGTATCATATCCGCGACGTTCAAGGCTCGCCAATCGGTCGTTAATTCTGGCCATATCCTGATTGGTAGCACATCCGGCAGCCCCCAGAAGGGCGAAAACACATATTATCGAAAACCACATTCTGGATTTCATGATAATTCTTTCACCGTCAAAGAAAGAGTACAGACACATTTCAACCCGGGATATCCCGATGAAGAAAACACCTTCACAAAAAAAATGGCAGGCCACACAGCCTGTGATGTGCTAACCTGCCATTTTAAAACCAATCAATGTATCAATATAAGTTACTTGATAACAAAATGATCTCTTCTGTTTTTTGCCCAGGCTTGTTCATTGTGACCTGGATCCAGCGGTTTTTCTTTTCCGTAGCTGATGGTGGCCATTCTCGCCGGCGCAACACCCATATTGGTGAGGAATGTTTTGGCGCTTGCCGCACGTCTTTCACCCAGTGCAAGGTTGTATGCTACAGTACCACGTTCATCGCAATTGCCTTCGATCACGATGTTGGCGCCTGTATTGGCCTTCAACCACGCCGCCTTGTCTTTCAGAATTGACTGAGCAGTCATATCCAGCACCGCGCTGTCAAATGCAAAACGGACATCTTCGGCCTGAAATTTCTGACGCGCCGCCAGTGCAGCGACCTGAGCAGAATTGTCCACTGGCGCCGGTGGGGGGGGTACCACTCTCTGAGCTGTGGTATCGGACTTGGACACCGCCGCTTCCGGCTTCACGACCTTTTTGGCGCATGATGCCGTCAGCATCAGGCCTGGCACAACCAAAACCGCCAACAATACCCGTAACTTCTTCATACCTTTTCCTCCTTCTTCTTGAAAAAATGATTAATTTGTCACCCCTGGTGACCATCTGGGTTCTGACTGCGTACCGGGCATCGTCACAAGCTTTCGTTGATCCGTCCCATACGCTGTCATAACATAAATCCTTGACGACCCTTCTCTTGTGGAACTAAACGCTATCATACCGCTATCCGGCGACCAAGTCGGCGATTCGTTGTCGCCCTGGGCGTGGGTAAGCTGAACAAGCCCCTGTCCATCGGCCCCAATCACGCAAATATTGAAGAAGCCGCCTTTTTGAAGCGTTGTATAAACAATTTTATCCCCTTTGGGAGACCATTCCGGCTGGGTGTTGTTGTTTCCTTGAAACGTAAGCCGCGTTGCAGATCCGGAATTCATATCTTGAATATACACCTGCGGCGTGCCGCCTCTTCGGGAAACAAACGCCATTCTTCTGCCATCTGGAGAAAATGCTGGGGATATATCAATTCCAGGACTATTGGTCAATCTATTAATAACTTTTCCGTTTCCGGTCAATAAATAAATTTCGGGATCTCCGGAAAAGGAGAGCGAGGCCCCCAGTTCAAATTTACCGGGGACCCACCCCGGGGATATTCCCATACCTCTCTTGTCCACCACAGTAACCCGTTTGTCCGCAACATTTTCTATAAAAAGTTCCGGTTTTCCTTTGGCATAAGACGTATAAGCCACCCACTTGCCGTCCGAAGACAGGGCAGGCGTCAAATTGATACTTCGATTGTGAGTGATTTGCACAGGATTATGTCCATCGAAGTCACAGACATAAACCTCTTTAGAGCCGGAACCCGACGAAATGAAGGCTATCTTGCTTCCAAAAAGCCCTGTACTGCCCGTCAAAAGCCCCATGATTTCATTACAAAACCGGAGAACCATGCTGCGAAGATCGCTGACATGACCGGTGTATTTTCTGCCGAGCAACTGACGCTCGTTGAAGGTATCGAACAATCGCAAATCCAGTTCGAGTTGATTGCCATTGACCGCCGCGGCGCCGGTTACCAGAAGTTCGGCGCCCACCGTCGTCCATGCCTTGAAAGCGGGTGTCGCGGGGTCTGCCTTCTGAGCATCCACCAGAAAAGACCCTCTGTCCAGTATATTGAAATAACTCGTAAACGCAAGGGCTTCTGACAGCATGTTGGCGCCATTTCGGGAAACATCGGACTCTGTGGCGCTACCGGTCACGGGTTTGAAAAATGGTATGGCGATCGGCACTTTTTTTAGCGATGGATTGTTGATATCAACATAATCGTACGGACCTGCGGCGCAGGCAACTCCATACCACGCTCCCACAATAAAAAGCACTGCGATATACAGCAACAACGATATGTTTCCCCATCCGGAAAATCCGGAAACTCTCTTCATATTAACCCCGTTTCAGTCCTTTGGGGGTAAAAATCAACCCCAGTTGATAATATGGTTTGGTGTATTCTTTGGGCAGTGGCGGCAGAGGGCTCGATTTTTTCACCGCTCGAAATACGGAATCGTCAAAATAACTGTTCCCCGATTTCTTTTCGAACCAGATGTCCGTAATCTCTCCATTGGGCATGATCTTGACGACAATAACCGCCATCAAATCCGTCCGCCCGCCGGCGATATCCTGATTGAATGCCCAGTTGTGATCAATGTGGCTTGGAATCAATGACCTGTAAAAATCAATGGGCTGGATACCGGAAGCTCCGGTTCCCCCCGTCCCCCCTTCTCCGCCGGCGCCGCCTCCGCCATTGCCACCGCCTCCGGACGCTTTGTGCGCCGCGGAAGTTGTTCCACCCGACGTACCGCCGCCGCCCCGGCCCGTCTCTGATTTTTCGACTTTGCTCTTGATGCGTTCCAGCGCAGAAGCCAGTGACGAGCTGGAGCCGGATTCTGACGCCGATTCCGACTTCGATTCGGATTCCACTCTTTTCTCGATGCGTTCCAGCGCGTTCTTGATAGCCTGAGAGGATTTATAGGTTTCCTTTTTCAGAGACGCCTTGGGTTTGGCCTTCTCGTTAGACAGGGAAACCGCATCCGTCGGTTTTTCGGCAACGGCTTTTGGTTCTGGTTTTGTCTCTGGTTTCGGTTCCGGCCTGGGTTCTGGTTTGGGTTCCGGCTTAGGCTCCGGTTTGGGCGGGGGCGGTTTGGGCGCTACATGTTCAGGCTTTGGCTCCGGAGTCACCGGTTTAAGTTTGGGCGCCTCGTGTTTTACCGCCGGGGGTTCAGGTTTAGGCGCTTCCGCTTTAGGCTCTGGAGGCAACGCTTTTCCGGGTTTCGCTTCATGCACCTCGGTATCTTGCGTTTTAGGCCCCGCGGGCGCTCCGGGTTTCTCAGATTTGACATCCGACATTTTCGGGCCCGGAGGGCCTGGCTTTCCGGACGTTCCGGTAGCCGACAACGACACCATATTGACCATAATCACGGATGGGGTGAACTGTTTGCGCGGCGCCAGTTCCGGCAACAGGAACATGATGGCGAAAACCGCCACATGCAACAGGAGGGAGGCAAAAATATACCATACCATTGATATGGCGTCAGCACCTGAGGACAGCAACAAACTGCCATGAGCATATCGTCGAACACGCATTTATTACTTCTTTTTTTCAGGCTTGTTATCCGGCGGCACAGTAACCATTCCCAGCTTGTCAATGCCTGCAGCTTTGATCTCGGCCATCACCCGCACCACCGTTCCGTACGGAATACTCTTATCCGCCCGGAGATAAGCCTCTTTATCCGGCTTCCCCTCGATAATTTTGGAGAGCTTGTCTCTCAGGGCATCCAGCGACACCTGAAATTCATTGATATATATCTGGCTGTTGGGATCAATGGTAATTACCAGATGTTCTTTTTCGGCGTTCAGCGGCGCGGACGTCGTCTCGGGAAGCGCGACATCCACCCCCTGCATCATCATCGGCGCCGTCACCATGAAAATAATCAGCAGAACCAGCATGACATCCACCAGTGGCGTCACGTTGATCTCGGACATCAACCTGTCATTATTGCCCCCGCCCATGCTCATGGCTTGATTCCTTTGGTTATCAAAATATCCCGCTCGATGATGTTGAGAAAATCCGCCGAAAAGCTCTGAAGTTCCGTTTCGATGATCTTTATTTTCTGCATAAAATAGTTAAAAGCGATAACCGATGGAATCGCTGCGGCAAGCCCTGCAGCGGTCGCGATAAGCGCCTCGGAAATTCCGGGTGCAACCACTGCCAGCGTTGCGGACCCTCGCTGCGCGATGCCATGGAAAGATGTCATAATGCCCCACACCGTTCCAAAAAGTCCGATAAATGGGGCCGTATTGCCAGTGGTCGCCAGAAATGGCACCATCTGGGTAATTCTTGTGATTTCCGTATTGGTTGCACGCCGCAATGCGCGATTCACATTGTCTATACCGGCGACATGCGCCCCCATGGCCAGAGTTTCCTGCCCGGGGGCCGCCGCTTTGCCCGGAGCGACAGACTGGCTGACCTTCTTGAGTTCGACATATCCGATCCGAAAAACCTGAGCCAGCGGACTGCTGTGAAGTTGTTTGGCTTTCATGAAGGCTTCGGACAAATCTCGACTTTTCCAGAAATACTCCGTAAACAGAGCGGACTCTTTGAATGCCCGGCGGATGTACCGATATTTGATAAAGATGATTGTCCAGGACATTACAGAAAACGAAAGCAGCAACAACAAAATGGAATTCACCATTATGCCAGAATTGCCGATCAGTTGAAACAGACTGAAATCGCTAGAAAGCATTGGAGAACGTCTCCGGTTATTTGTGTATAGATAAAGGGAATTATTTCACAACCTGATTTTATAATCCTTTCAAAACTGTCATGTCAAGACATTTCAAGCACAGAAATTTCCACTTGACTTGATGTTGTCAAACTTCGTAATAATATCGAAGATATTTTTGTCAGTAGCCTTGATGCTCTCGTAAAAAGTCGAATTTCAGACGGCTTTGTAAAAAGGCCACAGGCAAGGCGCGCAAATCCGAAAGGCGTGAGGCGTACTTTTATGGTACGCCGCAACGACGAAGGATGCAGCGCAGCATCCGGACTTTTTACGAAGCCGTCAGCTTTAAAAACTCACCACCATTGCAGGAGGATATTTCATGCAAGCCACCGGGCATATGAAGGCATTATCCGGAAAAATCATCTGTATGGTCATTGCCGTGCTTGTACTGAACGCCTGTGGCGGAAAATTTTTCACATACAAAGGCGCTGCGGTTACCCGAAAAAACCTGAAAATATCGCTTTTGGATGGCGATCGGTCAGGAGAATGGAACGCCAAGGACCAACTGACCATAAAATATAAATACCAAAAGGCGTCCGATGCTCTGAAAATTTCAGGAAAGGCAGAGCTGCTTGCCGGGATATCGGCCTTCAGGATAGTCAAACAGCTTTCGGTGTACTTGCTGTTTCTGGATGCAAATGGCCTTGTGATAGACGATCCCCTGATTTTTTCAACCGGAAATTTTCTGGACACCAGCATGACCACAATGACATTCGATAAAGCCCTGACCATCCCCCAGGGAACTCGGGCGCTTTCATTCGCTTACACGGGGGAACTTGTCAGCACCGGAACGGGGGGCCAGACCACTTACAGCATCTGGAACTATCCGAGGTAATTTTTCGGGTCCCGGCGATGTTTACGCTCCTTTTTCCAGAGAATTTCTTTCTTCTGCCCTTTACCCTTTGGAGCGACTCGACCTCCCTTATCAACATCCAGAATGAAACTTCCGGGGGATGTCGGTTTGGGGGGCGGAGGGGCTGCGGTATGGGCAGGTTCTTTTTCCTGATGCAGGGCCGGACCGGTAAAGCACCCTGCCGGAATATGGCCAGCAGTGAAAAGATGAACCCCGACACGATGAAAAACGACGCCCTGCTCCACGGATCTCTGGCTCAGAACCGTCAGAAGAACCGGCCTGGGATCGTTTCGTTTTCCCATCCGAAGCGCCATTTCCCTGTTTGAAGACAAAACGACCCAGGGATCGCCGGCCGGCGAAAGCCCTTTTGCAAGAACATGCGCCCAGGCTTTCCGGCGAACACATCCATACAGCAATTTAGGAACATCCGTTACCACAATATGTTCGGGAAGCTGACTGCGATCCGTAGCACGAATACGATTTCCGCTAATTTCAAAAGGGATATCCGGTGCTGTCATCAAAATTTCGTGAATGTGAGATTCTCGAACAAACCGCCACGCTTCATCTTCACACACGGCCTTCAGAAGTCTGAACAGAGGAATGAATCCTTCAGAATCCGGAACCAGCCCAAATTCATCCGGCCTTCTGCCCAGGACATACGTCAGAAATTTGACAAGCTGACAGGACATTCTGTGATATTTCATCGCTGACCGATATTTTGAGAAAATCTTGATGCTCTCGTAAAAAGTCGAATTTCAGACGGCTTTGTAAAAAGGCCGCAGGCAAGGCGCGCAAATCTTTAGTAATGATGAGTACTTATGGTGCTCCGCAACGACGAAAGATGCAGCGCAACGCAGCATCCGGACTTTTTACGAAGCCGTCAATCTTATATCACACAGACAAGACAGTCAGATTCTGTCTTCATTCAATCACAAAGGAGTCAACACCCCATGCTTGTAACTATATCATCGGATGATCCGAGAAGTAAACCCTGTGACGCGCTGATTATCCCCGTGTGTGAAGATGCGGATATCTATCCCGCGGATTTTGTTCCGGAACTGTTGCAACAGGCCCAAAAGCTCAAAGAATTTAAAGGCGCGGACGGCGATATGGTCGTTTTTTACACCCCCTCCGAAATTCAGGCGGCTCAGGTCATGATAGTCGGACTGGGTCCCAAAGACAGGCTGGATGCCGAATCATTTCGAAAAACCTGCGGTGCTGCGGTCAAAAAATGTATTCAGAAAGAAATGACGACCGTATATATTGCCGTTCCCGATACAAACAGCCTGTCCATCGAATATGCCGAACGCTTGAAAGCCATGATCGAAGGGGCATACCTGGGAAATTATCAATATGACCGGTTTAAAAAACCCCATCACCCATCTCTTGAAACCCTGATATTTTCAGCACCGGTTGCGATGTCGTCCCAGGCAAACGACATCGCGCGGAAGGTTGCGGCCATTTGCGACGGCGTCATCCTGGCGCGCCAGTGGGTAACCACTCCGTCCAACCTGAAACGACCTCAGCAATTCGCGGAAATGATAATTGCGTCGGCAAAAACCCAAGATATTCACATCGAAACACTGGATCACGCAACCCTCGAAAAAAAAGGCTTCGGAGCGCTGCTGGCGGTCGCAGCGGGCAGCAATGCCCATGCACGAATGGTGATACTGGAGCATCGGCCCTCCAATTTTCAAAAAACCATTGGCCTCGCAGGAAAGGGCGTCACTTTTGACGCCGGCGGCATTAACCTGAAGCAATCCATCTCTCTTGAAGACATGAAGATGGATATGGCCGGGGCAGCGGCCGTCGCGGCGACCATGATTACCGCGGCCCGTCTGCGTCTTCCCATACATCTGATCGGGGCGATTCCCATTGTGGAAAACATGCCGTCCGGAGCGGCGATCCGGCCTGGAGATGTCGTCACGAGTCTTTCCGGCAAAACCATCGAAATCGGCAATACGGATGCCGAAGGCCGGCTGATTTTAGCGGACACCCTGTCTTATATCATTCAGACCAGCGCCCCCGATGTGGTGGTGGATGTGGCGACACTGACCGGCGCCTGCGTGATCGGACTCGGAGAAAAAATCGCCGGCGTATTTTCATACGATGACAACCTCGCGGACGCTCTGGCGGCATCTGGTCGCGCTACATTCG